>JAFZFL010000192.1 GCA_017555925.1 Bacteroidales bacterium
AACCGCGCAATTTATCTCCCGAGGCTTTTTGAAGACCGGAACTCATTAAGTTCATGCCGTATAGGAACATACCCAATGCTCCTAAAAGCGTAAAAATTTGAAATATTTCCATGTTTAAAGATTTAATTTGAGTGCAAATATAATCATCCAAGCCAACAATTTTATAAATTAGCGGTTATATTAAATAAATGGTATATGCAAAATAGACCAACAGACAGGATAATAGAGATATCAAATATTCAAAAAGAGTTCTTCAAAAGTGGAAAGAGTCTCAATATTCACTTTAGGAAAAGTGCCCTTAAAAGACTTCTTGCAGCCATTGAATCAAATGAAGAGCTTTTATACAAAGCATTGTGGATAGATTTGCATAAATCTTATGAAGAGGCATATCTAACAGAGATCAGCATTATTAAGGCTGAGATAAAAACTCACCTTAAAAATCTCTCAAAGTGGGCAGCAAAAAAGAGGGTATCCACCCCACTCCACCTCTTTCCATCCAAAAGCTATATTGTAAAGGAACCGCTTGGCTCTGCGCTAATAATTTCGCCCTGGAACTATCCGGTACAACTTCTTATAAACCCTTTGATTGGAGCAATTTCAGCTGGGTGTACAGCTCTGCTCAAACCATCTCCTTACGTACCAACGGTCTCTTCTGTAATTGAAAAGATTATCAAAGAGAGTTTCAATGAAGAGTATATTGCTGTTGTGCAGGGACACAGAGATGTAAATGAAACTCTTTTGCAGATACGTTGGGATATTATCTTCTTTACAGGCAGCCCATCTCTCGGACGTACTGTTATGGCAGCTGCAGCAAAAAATCTGACACCGGTAATTCTGGAACTTGGAGGAAAAAGCCCTTGCATTGTTGACAAAACTGCAGATTTGAAGATTGCAGCAAAAAGAATTGCATGGGGCAAAACTCTAAACAGTGGACAAACCTGTATTGCGCCTGACTATATTCTAATCCACAAAGATGTAAAGGAGAAGTTTGTGGAGGTTTTTTCAGATGCAGTTAAAGAGTTTCCCGACAGTTATTACGTACACATGGTAAATGAAAAGGCATTCCAGCGCGTATTGTCCTATATGGAGGAAGGAAACATTATTTATGGAGGAAAATCTGATAAAGGGTCACTACTTATAGAACCCACTCTACTGGATAATGTTTCAGCAGACTCAAGAGTAATGACAGAGGAGATATTCGGACCTGTCTTTCCTATTATTACCCTCGACGATACTGGGAACCCATTCAAAGAGAAGGTGATTGAGTTTGTCAATTCAAGAGAGAAGCCGCTTGCGTTCTACTATTTTGGCAAAGAGAGCGACGGATGGGATATAATCGGGCGTACATCTTCAGGTGGGGGTTGCATAAATGATGTGATTATGCATATCGCAAATGATAATCTGCCATTTGGAGGAGTAGGAAATTCTGGTATGGGCAACTATCATAACAAAAAGAGTTTTGAAGCTTTCTCGCACACACGTTCCATCATTTCAACTACAACCAAAATAGATCTTCCTTTCAGATATATGCCCTACAGGCTCTTCAAATTTGTAAAGAAATTCATATAGAAAAGGGCAACCGCAATGGTTACCCTTTTTATGAATATTATTGGCTTATTCTTGTTTGTTATCAAAAAGATCGTTATAATCTTCTGTTGCTCTGAGTATTACATCCTTTGCAGTTTCAGGGCCATATATTGACACAAACTGCATACGGCTTGTGTGCTCTCCAGGAATATCCTTATATGTGCTGAAATAGTGGATAAGACGGCGGATAATATCTTTTGGAACCTGTTCAATATCTGTCATCATTCCATAAACTGCATCACTTCTCAATACGGCAATAATCTTATCATCTGCCTGGTTGTGGTCCAACAATCTCAATCCTCCAATAGGACGTGAATTTACAATAATATCTCCGTGAGTAACATCTTTCTCTGTAAGAATGCAAATATCAAGCGGATCACCATCACCCTCCACATCCTCTCTTACAAGAGCCTTATTGGTTAGCTCTGCCATTTTAGGACCGCAATAGGTTTTTGGCAGGAAGCCATAAAGAGATGGAACAATATTTGAAAATTTTTGAGGTCTGTCCAAAGATAGATAACCTGACTCTTTATCGACCTCATACTTGACTGTATCAGTAGGTACAATCTCAATAAACGCCCTAACTACATCGGGAAAGTTATCTCCCTGACTTATTCCGTGCCAAGGATGGGCTTTATGTGATTTCTTAGTATACATATTGAGAACGAATTTTGTAATATATTGGCTATTTTTTTGTTGCTACGGCTAATAATACACCTAAAACAATTCCTAATATTGCAGCAAACAACACCCTTTGCTCTCCAGGCAAAAGGAATGTTATAGTATGTGCCGGATACCAGAAGAGTGGTATTGTCTTCTTGAATACAAAGCCCCATTGTGCCTGCCAGTTTATCTCAGAAAAGCGTTGGGCCATGGGAATAGGTGTGACAAGAGCCTTCAAAGATCCGCCATATGCAGCTATATGGGCATCTGTAATCTTATGCAAAGTCATGAATACAGGAGCAAAAATTGTATTCATCGCCACAGATACCGCTATAGCAACCCATAATTTGTTTACGGTAAAGCCGGGAGCATTGAATGAAGCCACAGCATCACTCATACCCATATACTCCATAAAGAGTGGTGTACCTTTGGAGAATATTATCATAGCCATATTAATTCCCATTCCAAGAATACCCCACACAACCATACGTGGTAAAACACCAAAAGTGGGCGTAAGATACTTACCTGCAGAAATACGGCTTCCCAACATTTCGCCAAGAGTTGAAAGCAGCGCAAATTTTATAAAGCTCATAACCATTCCATGTGCAGCATTGAATGATTTGTAGAACTCATAAAACTGATCTATTAGTATGAAGGGTAGAAATAGGGCAAGGATAATTAATATAAAATATAAGTCATTTATTTTCATGCAATTATAGTATTTCCTGTACTAGTTCCACACTTTGAGGTTCTGCTTCAGAAGCAAAAGGTGACGGTTTGTTTGCCCATGAAAGAGAATTTGTCAACCATAATATCAAATAGGCCAAAAAAAGTACAACAAGTGTTATAAACCACTTTTTCCAGGTTGGCATACCCTTTTTCGCATAAGGATCTTTAAGCTTAATCTTAGGATATTTTGGAGTTTCTGTCAAAGTCTCTCCAAATGGAATACTAATTTTTGAAGCGGCATTCACAGCCCAGCCATTTGCATTAAGAAGCGGAGCAATATTTCTTCTTCTGAGCTTCATCCATGCCATAACCATAGAAGGTCCTGAAATTATTAGTATGATACCGGCAAACACCATTATCAGCTGCCATATTGAAAGCTCTATCAATCCGTCAAAAATACTTGCCAAAGCAGTTCCAATCATACCTACAGCCATTCCTATGGCAGCAAAGATTCCGGCAAATTTGGCAATATCAAATGGTGGTGCTGGGGCAGCTTTAGGATCTGTTCCCGGTTGGACCGCTGCTGCAGCAGGAGCTGCATTTATACTTGCAGTAGCCTTGCTCATCATTTTTGCATCTTTGTCTGCTGCGCTCTTGTTTATAAGATTCTCAACAGCTGTTGCCATTCTTCTGTATGGCGACCAGAAAGCCTGTGCAACACTTATAGGATTATCTACAATTTTTGTAATTACCGCATCCCACTCAACTCCTGCATAATCATAGTAGACACCATTCTTGCCAACCATAAACTCACCAATATCGCCTACGGTAACTGCGGCTACAATCTGTAGTGTTCCGGGAACGCTCTTGGTTGTACAATCACAATAAAGCAGATACATTCCGCTTGCTGCAGCAGATGCATTATGTTTGCCCATATCAGTTACCTTCATACAGAATCTGCATGCACGCTGGTCTATAATAAGTGTACCGCTCTGGAAAATGGCAATTGTACTCTTTTTCTTATCATAAAAATCATCAAGCGTTACAAAGTTCCTTAATAGTTTATAGAAATCCCTTAAAATATGAAGGAACTTGTCTGCCATCTCTATATTTTCAGCCTCCTCTTTAAGTGCAAGATCTTTTGATACAAGTTCAAGAAGTGCATCCTTTTTATTTGCTTCTATGAAATTCTTTATTGAATCATCACCTAAAGACTCAACAGCAGCGCCCGATTTTGAACCCTTCCATGAAGTATATGCAGTGAATTTCTCTGCAATTGCATTCCACTCCGACAAACTTAGAGAGGTGCATGATTCTCCCATTGCAGATTTTATGATATTCATCTTCTCCGCCCAAACAGGATTGATTGCTCCAGTAAGGTCAATCTCATGTCTGGCAGATATTCTTGCCAACGGATATGCTGCAATCTCATCTCTCTTTGAATCAAGGTTCTCTGCACTGATAGACTCTATACGCGATGTCTGAACATCAAGTGACGATGTGCTGTCGGGAGAAAAAGCAGCAAGTTCTGTACGCATGAAGAAGTCTCTTACCTTTGCATCCAATGCGTTGTATGCATCAATAACAGAATCTGTATTCTCACCGAATGGAGCCTCCACCTCTGCTGCTCTCCATGCCGTATAATCTGTAAGGGCAGTATAGAAAGATTCTATCTGCTCAGCCCCTACTCCAGGTTCACCGCTTCTGTCGGTTACTGAACCTACAGTTGAAATAATGGCTGCAATTGTAGCCTTCTCCTCCTCATCATCAGATGAAGCCTCAGTTATAACACCATCGCCGTTAAATCTTGTTTTTGAGAAAATTGCTGCAATGTCAGCTGTATCGGCCAAAGAGATCTGATTACCCTCTTTTGAAAGGTTGTGCAATATCTGTTTTGAAGAGTTATACAACTTTATACCATCTTCATTATCAGTATTTATCTGTTCAATATCAATTGCATCCGCACCATTGATTATAAGATTTTTATCCTTTAAAACAGATGTAATCCATTTTGAAACTGCAACCACATCATTTACACGCAACTTCCCATCTCCGTCGCAATCCATATATTTGAGGCTCTTCTCATCTATTTCAAGACCGCTTACAGGGCAAGACAAGACTGTCCACATTTTTGGATCAAGTTCATACAGATGTGCTATATCCTCACCTTTGGAAATCTTTACACGGGACGCTCCGCCAACATTGGCGAACTCCCATTTATATTTGTTTGATTTATTTTTGATAGCCATAGTATTAAAGGTTAAGTCAATTGTTTATGCTTTCTGTTGCAATTATTTTTTAATTATATCATTGCCTCCTCTGTTCAAATGCACAAAAGCCTCTGCCTCTGCACATCCATGTTCACGCCCTCTGAATTTTCCCATTCCCCTATGCCAGTCATCATACCAATCTT
>JAFZFL010000193.1 GCA_017555925.1 Bacteroidales bacterium
GTTGGAATATCCTCATCTGCCGCATAGATGTTCAACGGATAATAATTATCATCTTTACCGGATACAACACTCTTCAAATCCCTTACACGTTTTTCGGTAACCAAATATGAAATAGGCACATATACAACATCCCCCTCTTTTGACACGCTTCTTATTTTTAGTGAAAGAAGATTGTCTGCGCCACTCTGGGAGTCGGCAAATACTATTGGAATATTGAACGAACCGTTCTTCACAGAGAACAACGAATTCTCCTTGGTTGCACTGCTCAATGCAGAATAAATCTGATTGTCAGTAATATTATACAGAGCCATTCTCTCCTGGTTTGTCACAAACATTATCTGCTCCTGCCACAATACAGGCTCAATATAAAGATCCGGCATGCTCTCCTTAACCTCTCCAAGGAATTTGTTCAACTCATCAGGATTAAGCATAGAGCCATCACGAGATTTTATCATAGCCACAATATCAGGCTCATTCTCAGAGAAAATAAGATTAAATATATTGGTAGCCTGCTTTATATTGAACGTACCATACGGATACTTTTCAGTAAGATACGTCTGCATATCCTTCTCCATCTCAAGCAGAACCTCCGCCGATTTGGCCTTTACATAAACTATAGCCTGAGAATTTCCGATACTGCTGGTATGCGACAGCAAAAAATCCTGTGTTCCAACAAGCACATTGCTTTCAACTATATTCTCATCAAACTGCTTGAGGAAATCTGCTATTCTGGCATCACTCTCCTCCAAATTGAGCGGAGAGTTCCAATCAATCTCAACCAGACACTCATTATGTGTCAACGGCGGCAATTTTGACTTGTCAATAATAACATAAACCAGAACCGTAAGTGGAATAAACGACAAGAAGAGAAACCACGACAACTTCTGGTGGCGGAAAACCCACTTCAAACCCTTCTCATAAATTGCATCATAATCTATCTGTATCTTTTTCAAATACTTGTTCTCCTCCAACTTTACACTCTTTCTGTAAAGGAACTTATAGTATACAGGAATGACCAGAACCGCAACAAAGAGTGATGAGAAGAGAGCTACCGTTACTGCCATTGCCTGATCATAGAACAAGGCACCCGCTATACCGCTCAAGAATATAAGAGGCAAAAATACAGAACAGGTTGTAAGCACAGAGCTCAACATTGGTGAAAAGACCTCATTTGTACCCTTGACAATTGCAGTTGTAAGATCATCACCACGCTCACGCCGTTGGGTAATATTATCAATTACAATAATTGAGTTGTCTACCATCATACCCAAACCCAATATCAATCCCGACAGCGATATAATATTTATTGTAATACCAACCAGATACATTGCGAGCAATGATACCACCAATGAGAGAGGTATAGTAATGGTGATAAGGAGCGGTGATCTGAAATCCTTCAAGAAGAAGAATATCACAAGAACTGCCAAAATTGCACCAACTATAATATTCTGACTAAGGTTATCTATTGAATAATCAAGCAATTCGGTCTGATTTCTGGTAACATTGAAATTCACCTCAGGATACTCCACCTTAAATGAAGCCATAAGTTTTTCGAGCTCAATCCTAAGATCACTCATTTTGGCATCTGACTGCTTGATTACCGCAAAAGTAACAGCTCTCTTACCTTGCGAACGCACCATGCCTGTAGCTGGAGCCGGCTGCTCCGTAATTGTGGCCACATCCTGAAACTGGTAGAGTCTGCCATTGATTTTCAGATAAATATCTTTTATATCATCAATATCATTAATCTCTGAATCAAACCTTATATTCCACTGATAATGACCATCTTTGATTGTAAGATTACCCAATGCTATATTATTGTTGTTTATAGCACTCTCAAGATCATCAATTGAAATATTGAGCGATTTAAGCTTGGCATTGTCGGGTTCAATAATAAATCTCGAACCAAGAACTCCACTCACATCAACCATTGCAACCTGCGGAATCTGCTCAATACGTTTTGCAATAACCTCCTTTGCAAAACGGCTTAACTCAATAAAATTCTCAACAGACTGATTGTCGGATGTAATGTCAATAAAGAATACAGGAATATCTGTGGCACTTGCCTTTATAACTTTAGGACGATCCATATCCTTTGGAAGATTGGATGTTACCCTGTCTACCCTCTCATTAACCTCAATAAAACTGTAATCAATATTTGTATTATGCTCAAATTGCATAAAAATGATACCGCCACCATTGTTGGCTTCACAAGTTATCTCCTTCAAACCGGGTATCTGAATCATCTGCCGGCGCAACTGCTTCATCACACTCTCATCAAGCTCACGTGCAGATGTACCTTTGGATGTTACCTGTATAGTAATCTGTGGAATATCCACATTAGGCATAAGCGACACCGGAAGCATACCTATTGCCACTCCTCCAAGAACAAGGATTGCAATGATACACATGGTAACTGCAATAGGTCTCTCTATAAGTTTGCCTATCATAATAAGTTATTTAAGTAGTTAAAACTAAATCTCCCACTATTTCTTTATCTCAACTCTTGAGCCCTCCGCCAAATTCAGATTACCGCTGGTAATCACAATAGCACCGGCATTAAGCTCCGCATTCTTCTGCTCATTTCCCCTTACTACGTGCTGCGTACTGTTTGACTCAAGAATATCTACATATACCCACTCTGCCTTTGATGATTTCTCATTATATGTAAACAGCACATCATAACCGTCTCTCACAACAACAGAGCTCTTTGGAACCACCAATTTGTTATGCGACTTGCTCTCAATGAAGATTTTCACATTCATACCCTCAATCAGCTTGCCGCCTCTGTTAGTAATGGAGGCAACAACTCTCACCTGCCCCTTGTCATCTACCATAGGGTTAACCTCTTTTACAGTTCCGCTATATGTACTGTTTTCATCAATATAAGGCACAACTCTTACCCCCTGTCCGGGCTTGACATAATTCAACTCACTCTCCAACAGATTGAACTCAACATCAAAAGTGGAATTATCAATTACACTGCACACCACATCTTTGCTGTACTCATACGGTTTCACATTACAATTGGCCACCACTCCATCAAAAGGTGCTACAATAGCTGCATTTGCAAGCTCCATTTCAGATGTTGCCAGTTCGTGCTTTGCACTCAAATAACCCGATCTTATCTGCGCTATCCTTACAATCTCTGTTGGAATATTTGCAGTATCTTTACCATAACCAAATCCAAGAAGATTATCAGAAAAGTCAAGAGTAGCCTTCTCCATATTTATCTTTGACTGGTTGAATTTCATCTTAAGAAGGGTTCTGTCCAATGTGACAATTGTATCACCTCTCCTTACGTTTTGGCCGTTCTTCTTGAACACTTTCTCTATTACGCCATTGGTTTTAAAGATAATATCGGCCTTCTTGACAGCCCTAAGATTACCGTTGCTCACAATCTCAAGGTTGAACGATGTATTTTTAAGAACTATTGTATCTACATAATTCTTCTCTGTAACGTAGTCACTTTTAGCGGCCTCGAGTTTCTTTTCTGCCGGCTCGTCCTTACACGCCACAACACCCAATAACATAATGGCAAATACAGCTGCACGTGTACCAAACAATGAAATGTTTCTTCTACTTGTCATATTATCTCTATTTATCATATTTATCAACTTTTTCTCCGGTTAATCTGTCAAAATCTGCATCCAAAGGCTTGTTTGCCATAAAATCATACAATGTCATTTTTCTTATTGTATAATAGTAGTTCCAATATTTCTCCAAACTGTTAAGATACTGCGCTGTAGCATTATCCATCTCATTCTGTGCAATGTTAAGGTCGGTAGCGGTTATTGTACCATTCAAAAAACGCTCCCTTGCCGACTCATACCTCAACTTACCCACATTATCTGCCTTTGCCGAGACCTCACACTGTGCCGACTGCAA
>JAFZFL010000194.1 GCA_017555925.1 Bacteroidales bacterium
ATGTTTTTCAAGTAACCAATATGTCTGAAGTAAATGATGTATTTTCTCAAATAGCTGATTTGTTGGGTGAGACCAAGTATGTTCAAAAATTTATATTGGAAATAGCAGGATTATCTCACGGCGCCATTTGTAGATTTACATTTGATAATGATATCACAAGTGCCACTTTGTCTGAAATGTATATACAAGGAACATTCAATCGTGTTAATAAGACCCTTGAAAATATAACATATGTAGGTTTGACTTCAACATCTGGAAATGTTATAGCAGGATTAAAAAATGTGGATGGTTTCTACGAATTTGTATTTGAAGGAATACAATCTCTTGATGGAGAGCTAATACCTGTTGATAATGTGCAACATTGGTATAAAGAAGATTCTATTTGGGAAAAAGATTCGGAGTTTGAGTTTGATCCAGGAGATGTTGGTATTGAAAAGATTAAACGTTCTGCAGCTATTATTTTAAATCTTGATTGCTCAAGTTCTTTAGGAGATGATTTTATTACACTACAGGAAAGTGCAAAGTCTTTTATTAATAAGTTAGTTGAGAATGCAGTTGATCCTAACGAAGTACAATCTATAAGTTTGGATAAACACTCTGTGTCTTTAGTGCCTGAATCTAAAGTAACATTACAGGCTACAATATTGCCTTCAACCGCATTGGATCAACGGGTAGAGTGGGCTTCTACAAATACCGCTGTAGCCAAAGTTGATGATAATGGTGAAGTAACAGCAGTAGGTTACGGAAATGCATCAATTATTGTAAAAACTATAGATGGCGGTTTAACAGATATATGTCAGGTGGTTGTTGTAAAATCAGTAGAGGAAATTATATTGGATGAAACAGAATTGGATTTATACGTAGGAGAAAATGTAACCATTGTTGCCAATGTGCTTCCTGAGGATGCCTATAATAAAGAGTTAATTTGGAGTAGTTCAAATAATAATGTAGCTACTATTGATAACAATGGAGTGTTGACGGCAAAAAAAGTTGGTTATGCAATTATAACAGTTACTGCAAATGATGGCTCTGGAACTATGGCATCTTGTAGTATAAATGTTCAAAATATTCCACTTTCTCAAGAATTGTCTCATTTATCGTTATCTGTTAAAAAGGATGATATAAGATATTTTATTCCACAATCATTGTATCAGTATGTAGATTTGACAGGATATTCAGTAGAAGGGTTAGCCATATTATCTGAATCTGAATCTTTCGTATTGGATTTGAATGATGCAAAAAATGAAGCTGTAAATTTTTTCAAAGCAAATGATTTGGGTACAATGCCTAATACCGCACAAGCAAATGTAATAGTTAGCAATTGGGATTCAATAGATGCTGCATTGATTTTCTTTGGTGGAGTTTCATTGGGTAATAAGTCTTATTGGACACAAACTCAAGTTAGTGCTAACAACCAGCCTGCTATAAAGTATCCACAAGGTGGAACACCTATTAACGGTTCTTTATATTATTATTATAATTTTAGTAATGTTGTAGGATCAACCAGCTCTACTGATAATTACTACGCACGAAAAATTATATTAACACTTTGATATTGCTAATTTGAAAAGAATAACCTGCGGAATCAATAGATTTTGCAGGTTGTTTTCACGACAAATTCTATGCAATTTGGCCTTAAACTTATAAACTTATCTCCACCACCCCAATTTCGCTTTGGGTGCCAATTCTGAAGGGCGGGCCCCAGAGGGAGAGACCGCTTGAGACGTAGATGTGGCTGTTGTTCCATTTGCGGACCCCATGGCTCTGTTCGTAGATTTTCTCTGTGAGCAGGCTGATTGGCCAGATTTGTCCGTGGTGGGTATGGCCGTAAATCTGAAGGTCTATACCAGGAGAGTCGGCCATGGCAAGATCATATGGTTGGTGGTCAATGAGAATTGTGTAGACTATCTCCTTTTCTATGTTTGCCTTGCTGGCGTCATGATTTTGATCTGTACTGCTGGCAGTGCATGTTGTGTGTGTAACCTGAAGCAGTGCTTCCAGAGTTTTGCGGTTGCGGTTGGAACGGTCGTCACGGCCAATAATCCTGATGAGACCGCCATAAGTTCCCGACAAACTGTCGGGAAGGGAGGTATTGGGAAATGGAATAGTTACAGTGCTGTCTTGCAGTAGTTTGATTCGGGTTTTAGATAGAAGTCTCTTGCAATCAGAGATGCCGCTTATATATTCGTGGTTACCGGGAACCATATAAATGCCAAAGGGGGCCTCTATCTTGTCCAGCTCTTTGTGCAGACCCTTTTCCTTTACCGGTTTTATGCTGTTGTCAATAAGGTCACCGACAATCAGTACAATATCTGGCTTTTGTGCATTAATCTTTTTTACATATTTGCTTATGAGATGTTTGCCTGTTCCGTATCCAAGATGGATATCACTTACAGCAACAATCTTTAGCGGTTTGCAGGCTTGTTCTGCAGTTTGTTTTTCTGTTTGTTCTGCAGCTAGCTCTTTCTGGTTGAGTGTAATGTTCAGAGGTACAATTTGGGGATTTATGTAATTGATATAGCCACCAATCAGTATAACAGTTACAATACCGCAGCACCATGGAAATATGTTTGAACTTGAGAACCAGCCGGCTGTGCGCAGGGCAGGAATGATGAGCCTTGCCAAATCTGTAACGGCCAGCAGCATGAGAGTGTAGAGCATAAATACAAGCCAGCAGGAGCCGGTGAGGTGAAGAATTTTGAATATGACCGACGGCATCTGGAGATTTCTTGCACCTATTGATATGAACAATGCAAATGCAATACTCCAAAAGATGATTGCTACTGAAATTTTAATTGCAGTCGGGAAGCAGGTAATTGCCCATTTAGAGCTCGGGCTACCCATAAAGTTCCACAGCTTCCAGAATATGTATCCATTGCCCAATAGATAGGCCAGCAGTATAGTTATTATCATCACTCTCATGTGGCCAAAGTTATATAATTTTAACCACCTGACAAAGTTCAGGTGTCATACACCATCCTCACTTATAGTGGTTAAAGAGGGTTCTATGTAGTATATTTGTGGACAGTGTATGACGCAACTCTTTGCAGATAGAGTATTTCAAAAGAGGGACTCGCAAAGAAAAACCCCCGTCAGAAAATCCTCTGACAGGGGTAAGTTCTCTGAAAACTGCATTTTTGAGCCACTACACTAAGCAAATCTCTCTTGCAACAGTTTTTTATTCAACGGTTATATTCCAATCACCATTTACATATGTTATCTGGTTGTATCTATTTTACAACCACTCTTTTAACACGGCGTGCAACTGAGGTGAAGATTTCGTAAGGAATAGTGCCAAGTATGCCGGCAAGCTCTCTTGCGTGTGGCTTCTCTCCAAAGATTGTAACTGTATCTCCAACTTTGGCATCTGTTCCGGTAATGTCAATCATACACATGTCCATGCATATATTGCCAATTGTAGGAACGAGCTGGCCGTTAACGCAGAAGTGCGCTTTGCCTCTACCCAAATGACGGTTCAAACCATCGGCATAGCCAAGGGGAAGTGTGGCAATTTTAGTTACTTTATCCTGATATAGTTTTCCGTGGCGGCCGTAGCCTACTGTTCCGTCTGTTGGTTCAAGTTCTTTTACTTGAAGGATCTTACAGGTAAATGATGCCGCTGGTTTAAGTTCATTCTGATCTACTGCACTTATACCATATATTCCAATTCCAAGGCGGGCCATATCAAACTGGTATTGGGTAAATCTCTCAATTCCTGCAGAATTGAGTATATGATGAATCGGTTTGTAGCCGAGTGCCGCATCAATTTGAGGGGCCATTTTCTCATATAGGGCTATTTGTCCGAGGGTGAACTCATCGTGTTGCGGTTCATCTGAAGCAGCCAGGTGAGAATAGATTGATTGAACCTTTATTCTCTTGTTCTCTTTAAG
>JAFZFL010000195.1 GCA_017555925.1 Bacteroidales bacterium
AAAAACATTGCAGCAGCAATAGAGATTATGACAATGCAAATGCAACACTGCACACCAATAAACAATTTGCCCAAAATTACCTTGTCATTCCTCCTCGACCTTCCTTTTATTGTCTCAATTGGATTTATATAAGAAGAGCTTAATGCAGGTATTATTCCCGACAACAATGAAGTTAGAACAATTATTCCTGCACCACATACAACCTCCATAGTGTTGCTGAAAAGGTCAATCCGGCTCCTTAAAACCTCCGATGCCGTCTCTTCCAATCCAGAAGCTATCAATATGCCGGCAATGAATGCAAAAGAAGTAAATGACAGTGATTCAGCTGTTATACGTTTGAAGATGCCCCTTCTTGTAGTACCAAGCAGCATTCTTGTAGCCATCTCTTTAAGTCTGAAACGCGAAAAAGCAACAGTGAGGAATACATAATTGAGAACAGAAAAAGTGAGAAGGACAATACAGAAAAGTATAAAAGTGTTCTGCAGTTTAATATCCTTCAAATGATTGAAAGGCTTGTTGGGGCCAATATTCTTGTCAAGTTCACTCAGTTTGGTAAAAGCAAGCATATTTACCAGTTTTAACTGGAATATAAAATCATCACAACCGTTGTAAATACTCTGAGCAAGTTCCTGCAGATTGGTACCTTCACTTATCCTCAACAGATTTGCAAAATCAAAATAATTGCCCGGCTCCGGCTTCAGAAAATCCATATTGGCAATAATGTCAGAATTAATGATGATGCTTTTCTTCACATCCTTAAAAACACCTTGGATTGTAAATGCTCCAGAATTATGAGTGATAATTTTACCAACAGGATTTTCCTCTGGAAAATGCAATTTGGCAAACGATTCAGACACCACAGCACAGTGAGGCTGCAGCAGAACGCTCTTGGCATCACCTATAACAAGCTTATACGGCAAAAACTCAAAAAAATTGGCACTGGCTCCAATAACGTTATACTTGAACTCATTCCCATTTATAGTAAACTGCAAATCTGTGTGCTCTGTAAACTGGCAATAATCCAGAATCTCCGGATGCTTGTCAAAAGACCCGGAAAGACAACTGAACGAACGGGCCATACCCAAATTATGACAAACATAAATTTTGTCCTTATCCTTTATATCCTTGTCGAAAGAGTGCTTTTCTATGAGATACGAACTCGTAAGAATAACAAATGCCAGTGAAATGCCCAACCCCGCCAGCTCAATGGCGGTATAAAGTTTATTGCGGACTAAAAATCTTAAATAGCTCTTCATAGTTTTTTAGTGTTTGTCAGTACCCTGCAGCTAAACCGTTGCCGTTGATGTAACTGATCTTTACAGTTTAAGGTTATTTGCAAAGTGATGCATTTATTATGCCAAATAGGATAATTGCTTAATACACAGTTGTATATTCTTAGGGCGCGGGAACTCAGTATTGTAAAGATACTTTACAGATGTTAAGAAACTTTACAATACTGCGCTTATAATGCCTATAATGATGACTTCCAGCAAAACACCTTCCATGCCAAAGGCAATTTTGGCGCACCGTCCAAGCCAAAGGCGGTTCTGTGCTCTACAGAGTATCTTCTTCTGGAAGGTAAATTGCAGGAACTTTCCAGTGTCAATGCCACAAGCCTTCTGTCGAGCAAAAATGCCCTTCGGAGCACTGAGAGTTGCCTTTCGCAGGAAAAGGAAATGCTTGTCGGGAAGAGGAATGCTGCTTGCCGCAATAATACTCTCTGCCCAATGCACAGACAAAAGGGTAAATATGCATACCCCGGCGTTCTTTTTGCGCTTTCCAACTCCTGAACTTCTGGCTCAGGCTGCTTTTGAAGATGTTTTTGAACTTATAAAATCCATATCTTTTCCAAACAACAAGGCCCGTCATCTTATAGGAATGGCCAAAATGCTTGTTGCAGATTATGGGGGAGTTGTCCCTTCAGAAACGGCACTGCTGGAGCGTCTCCCTGGAGTTGGAAGAAAAACCGCAAATGTTGTTGCCTCAATAATTTACAACAAGCCGGTAATAGCGGTTGACACACACGTGTTCAGGGTTTCCCACAGGCTGGGCTTCTCAAAAGGGAAGACCCCTCTTGAGGTTGAGAAAGATCTGAACAAGCTCATACCGTTGGACGAGCGTGCCATTGCACACCACTGGCTCATCCTGCACGGCCGCTACATCTGCACTGCCCGTGCCCCTAAATGCGGCGGGTGCCCGATAAGGGATTTCTGCAAATCAAAAACCATATAAATTGCTGAGGGTGCCAAATGATACAACAATGAACTGGAAAGATTTTCTGCAGGATTTCAGTACCTATCTCAGGTTGGAGCGTTCCCTTTCGGAGAACACTGTGGCGGGGTATGTCTCAGACTTGCTAAAGTTCAGGGATACCCTTGGCGGAAAGTTGCCAATGGAGGTGACCCAGGCAGATGTTGAGAAATTCCTTAAGGAGCAGGTGGATGAAGGGCTTGAAAAAAGGAGCCAGGCCCGAAAGCTCAGCGCCATAAAGGCATTCTACAAATTTGTGGACATTTCACAGGGTTCACAAATCAATGCCCTGCAATCCAACCACCCTCAATCACAGGTCAAGCAATCAGATGCACCTCAATTGCCGGATGCTGCAAACTCCTCAGTTGCAAGGAACTATATAAACCCCACAGTAGCAATAGAAACCCCAAAAATTACCCGTCATCTTCCCGATATCCTTTCGCAGGAGGAGGTGGAAAACCTCATTGGCTCAATAGACCTCTCTTCCCCAGAGGGACCACGCAACAAGGCAATTATTGAGATGTTGTACAGTTGCGGCCTCAGGGTATCGGAACTGGTAAACCTTCAGTTGAGTGACCTTTTCTTTAAAGAAGGATATGTAAGAATTGTCGGGAAGGGGAACAAACAGAGACTTGTACCGGTGGGGGAGTATGCAGTTTCTGCGGTGGAGGAGTATCTGCCCCACAGGTGGAGTACCCTCTCTGCAGCCAAGGAAAACAGGGGCCGCAGGGAAGAGATAAAGAAAAAGGTTATTCCCGATGACCAGCTCCCGCAGGGGCACGTTCAGGCAAACCGGATGACAACCCGCAAACCGCGCGAGATTGCCCAATTTGCCCGGGAATCAGACAACACACTGTTCCTTAACCGCAGAGGCGGACGCCTGAGCCGTGTGATGATCTTCAACATAATAAAGACTCAGGTTGCTGCTGCCGGTATCAAAAAATCGGTTTCACCCCATACGCTCCGCCACTCCTTTGCCACCCACTTGGTGGAAAATGGTGCAGACCTCCGTGTAGTGCAGCAGATGCTTGGCCATGAAAGCATCCTCACTACAGAAATCTACACCCATATCTCCGCCCACCAATGGATGCAGGACATCCTAGACCACCATCCGCAGAGATAAGTTAAATTTTCTGTATTTACATTCAACCAGTTACAGGAATCTGTAGGGGTGCTTATTCCATTGGCAAAATTATATGTGCATAATCTCTCCATCCTTCTGCATTCCTGTAAGCATCCAAAGAGCCCTGCGGAACATATATTTTTGAATCATTTGTCAGGCAATTGCCTATTGTATTACCTACAAAAACCGAGTGTATCTTAATTACAGGAGGTGTTGCTGACAAAACTTCAATTTTTTCCAATGGGGCACATTCACTGAATGCATTCTCTTCAATTTCCGTTAAAGATTCAGGTAAGATGATGTGACTTATTGAATTGCCTGTGCCGGTAGCCTTATTGTATGTCCAGATTGAT
>JAFZFL010000196.1 GCA_017555925.1 Bacteroidales bacterium
ACACCTTTTTGCACAGACCTGCAAGATATGTAGCCTCCTCACAAGCGGTATCGCCACCACCCACTACTGCCACATCTCTTCTTCTGTAAAAGAACCCGTCACAAGTTGCACAAGCCGATACTCCTGAGCCCTTGAACTTCTCTTCACTTGGCAAGCCAAGATACTTGGCCACAGCTCCTGTAGCAATAATTACACTATCTGCAAGAATCTCTTTCTCACCATTGACCTCCAGCTTGAACGGACGTTCACTAAAATCAACTTTAGTTATAGCCCCATATCTAACTTCAGTTCCAAATCTCTCTGCCTGCTTCTTCAAATCCTCCATAAGTGCGTTACCTGTCACACCCATAGGATACCCGGGAAAATTATCAATTTCTGTAGTTGTTGTAAGCTGACCTCCAGGTTGCATACCCTCATAAACTACAGGGCTCAAATTGGCTCTTGAAGCATAAATGGCAGCGGTATATCCTGCAGGACCACTACCTATTATCAGGCATTTAATTCTCTCTGTACTCATTCCAATATATATTAAACGTGCAAAATTAATAAAAATTTTTGAGTATCTGTTCTTTATTTTGACTTGAGTCTATCTATAATGTAGCACTCCAATCTCTGTTCCCAAACCAAAATGAATGATCCCACCCATCTGGTCAGCAAAATAATATACCACACACCACCTATTGAAGAGACTAAAAACAGATCCTCAAAATTACTGTGTGAAATACCTATATGCGTATTCAAAAGATCAATATCCCGTTTTGAAATTTTGCCGCTCTTGCTCTCATCTATCATTACAGCAGCGCCATAGGCCAATCCCAGAATATTTGCCACTATCCACAGAAAAGCTGTCTTTGCCGGCAATCCAAAGATTGCAAGCACGGGCCGCAACCCCTTTGCCATCATTTTTATAACGCCATACTCTGCAAGAAGTTTCTGCATAATTGACAAAGAATAGATAAGAAGTGTCATCTTTATGACAAGTCCTAAGGTTGAGACAAACCAATCCTTGAACATATCTATGAAGGGAAGATTTTCTCCCTCGCTTTTCAGTGTGGTCACAATCACATCTCCCGGCAAAATATGATTAAGACCAAAGGCCAGGGCAAATGCCATAAATGTACGTACAATAACAATTCTTACAGCAGAAGAGCCAGTCTTCTTCTGCACTGCAGTTTCTGTTATCATATTATGGGCACATAATGTCATAACACTCAATATTGTCATTGCCCTCACATCCAAATCGACAGCCACAGCTACCGAAATTGCAGCATAGACATTTACAAAATATCCCGAAACAAATGCCAATGCCGCCTCTCCAGGCAAACCTATGTAATTGAACAAGGGGCTTATAAAATCTGAAAAATATGGCAACAGATTGAAATATTTGAGAAAAAGAATGGCAAAAGAGACTCCAACTGTAATTTTTACAATCCACACACAGGTCTTGGTTGCTCCCGGCAAAACTTCCCTAATGCACCTAACAATACGTTCTTTATGGCTTTCACTCATATAATTATATTCATATTTTAGCTGCAAAATTATACATAAAAAGAGAGAGAGCAAATTATTCATAATTTTTACTAAATTTGCTCCACCGTGGTATAATAGTTGCTCCGGCACTATAACCGCATTGTAGGAAATTATTAACATCTATAAAACAATAAATATTATGAAAAAAGTACTTTTACTTTGCCTGACAGCAATGTTTGCACTTCCAACTTTTGCCCAACAGAATGATAAGGCAGCTGCAAAAGAACAGAAGCAAATGGAGAAAGAGAAGAAAAAAGCTCAAAAAGAGGCTCAAGAGATGGCTCTTTTCAGTGCCGCAGTATTGGCTATGCAGAATGGTTCTTTTGTTCTTGAGGCAGATAGGGTAGAATTCAAAAGAGGAACCTTTGTAAATGTTATCTCAACAACCAATTTTGTTATGCAGGATGGCGACAAGGCAACTGTACAGCTCTCATTCCAAGGTGCAGCAATAGGTCCTAACGGAATTGGAGGACTTACAGTTGATGGTGATGTCAGCGGCGCAGAACTCAAGCAGGACAAAAAGGGAAACTACAATTACAGCTTTAAGGTTAACGGAGTTGGCATCTCTGCACTTATCACAATAAATTTGCCTAAAGGATCAAATTATTGTACAGCAACAGTAACTCCAAATTTCAATAATAACAGAACCTCATTTACAGGTCATCTGAAACCAAAAGCCAGAGCTGCCGTTCATAAAGGAATGGCTCTTTAGCAATATCTGAATCCAAAATATAAAGGGTACATCATAAGGTGAAATTTACCGTTTTGATGTACCCTTATTTTTATTGTCTGCCTGCAATAAACCACTCAGGCTCCTTTCTTGCACCAAAGTTCTTATGAAGCATCTCCGAATATGGTGTATTGTACACTCTTGCACCAAAAGGACACCCTTTCACACAAGCGCAACATTTGGTACAAACTGCCGGATTGCTCACTATAACCTCACTCTCTTCTCCCATGGCAACGGCAGACATCATTTCAATACATCCTACGGGACACATGTCAATACATCTGCCACATAAAACGCATCTCGACACATCTGTTTGCGGAGTTGCCGGAGAGGGGTTATACTCCTTATAAGGGAAATTTCCCTTAATATCAGGCAACTCTAAATTTTCGGGCAACTTTCCACTATAAAATCCCGACAGCTCTCTGCCGAACTCCATGCATTTGTCAAGATCCTGACTGTCGGGACGATCCTGTGCAATGGGATACTCTTCTGTTGAATATGAATGTTCTCCAATAAAAGCTCCGGCAGCTACAGGAACAAAACCACAACTGCGGGCCTCATTAACAAGTTCCAGCAGGGCATCTTCATAATCCCTGTTTCCATACACGGCAATTACTGCACATAAAGAGTTGCTTCCAGCGGAAATCTCTCTAAGACGCCCTATTGCAGTCGGTGCAACCCTGCCACCATATACCGGAGCGGCTATTACCGCAAATGTATTGTCAAATGACTTTGGGTTTACCCCAAGTGTAAGATCTGTAACTCCGGATGATGGAACAGCCCAAGCAGTCTCTGCACACTGCTTCACAAATGCCTCTGCAACCGCCTCTGCAATCTTCCCTGATGTGCCTGTTGGCGAATAATAAATTGTCTCTACTCTGCTAATCATAATATAGATACTGCAGCCTAATCTTCAACGATTGGAACTTCTGTATTGTCGTATTCATCCAATTTATTGTTCCACAAGTATTTGCGTGTTTCTGCCACAACAACTCCACTAAGAAGCAACAATGATATCAGATTTGGAATTGCCATAAGGGCATTTGTTCCATCCGCTATATTCCAGACCAATGACAAATCTACAACAGCTCCCACAA
>JAFZFL010000197.1 GCA_017555925.1 Bacteroidales bacterium
GGAAAGTTTGTCTAATCTTATATTCAGTAAACCTGCTATATCATCTTCGCCATTTTCTGGATGGTAGTTCTCCTTTATGCTGTTGAAGGTTGCGAGAGCCTGTTCAAAATTCTCCTGTTCAGCATACGAATCACCCAGTATGATAAAGCTCTTTGCCAACCAGTATGTCTGTGGTGATCCCGAATCTGAAAAGGCAAATGTCTGCTCCTGAACACTTGTGAAATTACCTGAGGCATAGGTGTCCTCAATAAGAAGATATGTTGCTTCCGCTCCAATGGCATCACTCTTGTCTGTTGCAAGCTCTTTAAGCAGAGGCAGGGCATCATTACGGTTGTCGGTTGCTATGTGGCTCTTGGCAAGATGGTATTTTGCTTCACGTTTGAGGTTGCTGTTTATCTTCAGACTCTCATTGGCAAGCAGTTCGTTTGCTTCAATAATAGTCTGTGTGTAGTTCTTGCATTTGAAATATGATTTCATTTTGCCCTCCATTGCAGCAACCTTGTTGTTCTCGAGTTGTGCAATCTTGCTCAGTGTCTCATAGGCATCTATGGCCTCTGTATAGCGTTCAAGGCTGTATGAGAGGCGACCATAATTTAGAGTTGCAATCTCAGAAAAGGCACCATTCTGAGTCTCCATAACCTTAAAGTAATATTCAGCGGCTTTCTCTCTCTTGCCCTCATGATTGTAACACTCTGCAATGTAGAAGTTGGCTTGGGCGGCCTTGTTTCCGTCGGGATAAGAATTTATAAATCTGTTCAATGCTGCGAGGGCTGCTGTGTAATTGCCGCTCAGGAATATCTGTTCTGCGGAGTTGAAGAGCATACTCTCTCTCTCGTCGGGACTCTTGACTGATGAGAGACCCACTTTGTCGAGATATGCCAGGAACTCCTGAGGTTTGTTCATGCTTTGGTATATGCTCTCAATGCCGGCAAGAGCGCTCTGGCCCTCTTCTGAAACAGGTGATTTTTCAACAACCTTTTTATAGCACTCGAGTGCGGAGTCATACTCCTTTCTGTTGGCGTAGAGCATACCCATCTCGTTAAGGGCCTTGAAATAGTAGAGACCCTCTTTGGAATTGTTTATAAGCTTGAACAGAACTCTCTCTGCCTTTTCATCTTCAACCTCCTGAATGAGGGTATGTGCCAGTTCATACAGGGCCTGGCTGTATAGGGGCGAGTTTACATGTTGGGCAGAATTGCCGGTTATCTCCTCCAACAGTGCGCATTTCTTCACATTGTTATCCATGAGTCCATAGGCAATTGCCGCCTGTAATGGGGCATAGAGTGTTGAGTATCCATTTTCAATTGCAGACTTCTCATAAAACTCGGCAGCCTCTTTGTAATCACGCATCATGAAGTGGCAGTCTGCCAACCTCAATTGAGCTTCGTATGTATACTCTTTTTGTGGAGTTTCATAATTAAGGTAATTCTCAAAATAGCGCATAGCCTCTGTGTAGTTTCCACTCTTCAGGAGATTGTATCCCATATTGTAAATTGAGGTGGGGTACTCTCCGCTGTTTTTGAAGTTTGCGCTCTTGAGGAGCTGGTTAATAAGTTCCATGGATTTGCCGAAGTCATCTCTGCGGTAATGGCATTCAGATAACCAGAAAATGGCAAGATTCTTCAATTGGCTGTTTGATGTAGGGGCATCGGCCGTTGCTTGGAGGTATGGTATCGCATTGCCGAAAGAGCCGTTGCGTATAAGTTGCATGGCTCTGAAGAAAGAGGCTTTCTGAAGAGTCTGCTGTGAAGCCGGAGTGTGGTTCCTTATTTTTTTAAGTGCCGCAATGGCATCGGAATAGTTTCCGTTCAAAAGGAACTCGGTGGCTATATAACTGTGAATCTCATCCCATTTTGTGTCGGAGTAGGGATATAATCCCAAATATTTTTCAAATGGTACAATATTACGGTTTATGTCAAAAGAGAGTTTGGCATAATTGAAGAGGGCATCCTCTTTTATTGATGGGTCAAAATTGCTCTCCGATGCAAGTTTGAATGCTTTTTGAGCCTCAAGCTTGTTTTTGAGCTGTATGTAGCTCTGTCCCATATGGTAAGCGGCGTTCTGGCCTATAGAATCTTTTGATGAGGCAACCTTTGAGAAGGCATCAGTTGCACTTAAATGGTTATTTAGAGTATAAGCAATCATTCCAGCATAGAAATTGTCATTTTTGCTCAAATCTCTTCCCGACAGAGTATAGAGTTCAAAGTAATATCTTGCCTTTTCAGTATCCTTTAGGGCATAGTATGCCTCCGAGATAATTCTTGCAACATTGGGACGGGACTGCTCGTCGGTCTCATTGTAGAGCGTAGGCCCATAAGTTGTCACGTAGTTGTAATCTTTAAGGAAAAACTTGCTCTCCAAAATATGGTACCGGCTGAGGATGTTGAATCTCAGATCATTTTTAGACCTCTCCAATAGGGGAACAGCCTTTGAGAACTCTTCGTTTGCATAGTGAAGATAACCGCAATAATAGAGCGACGGTGCAAGATATTGTGAACTTCCCTCCGAAATAATCCCTTTGAAGATTTTTATTGCTCCCTGTACATCTCCAGTTCTCATTTTACAATAACCTTTCTTGAAGTTGAACCCTGTGCGTTCATCTTTTGCAACACCCCTTTTGTCTGTTAAATCAAACAGACGGCATGCTTGTGCATATAATCCTTCATCAAAATAGAGCAGGGCTCTGTTGTATTGTACAGTCTCGCATAGAGGGGAGTGGGGAAACTTTTTAATGTAGGCTTCAGCTGATGTATGGGCATTGTCCATTTTAAGTTTTATCTGAGAGAGTACAGCATAGCCTTCAGCTTCACAAGTTGTGTTGCTTTTGGCTTCATATGTTTGAACTATCGATGAAAAATACTCCAAAGCACTCTGATACATCTTGTTGTTATACAGCTCCTTGCCTTTTTTGAGCATTGATGCGGGGCTGGTCTTTCCTTCACCGTTGGCGTAGGATGAATATGCCAGCATGCAAACCAACATGGCAATAACCGCTCCTATTCTGCTTTTTCCTATTGAATTATATCTCTTTTTTCTCATTCCTTTATTTGCTTGTATGCTCTTCTAACGTTTGAAAATGTATGAATTTATAACCACATTTGTACGCATAATACAATAGAAAAAATTATGCCGCAAAGCATGGAAAAGTATCAGTCAGAAAGAGGTGAAACCCTAATCAGCATTCAAGGGGCAGATATTGTAAACAATGGCAATCTTATATTGTCGGATGTCTCGCTCGAAGTCTGCAAAGGTGATTTTATATATCTTGTTGGAAAGGTGGGAAGCGGAAAAAGTTCAATAATAAAATCAATCATTGCCGAAATACCTCTTCATAATGGCAGTGCAAGCGTAGGCAAATATGACCTTGTAAAGATAAAGAGGAAACAGATTCCATTTTTGCGACGTGGAATAGGTGTGGTTTTCCAGGATTTCCAGCTTCTTATGGACAGGAGTGTAATGGAGAACCTCATTTTTGTACTGGAGGCTACCGGTTGGAAAAAGAAGGGGGATATGATAAAAAGGGCCTCAGAAGTTCTTGATATGGTAGGTATGGCAACAAAGGCGCATAAAATGCCACACCAACTGTCGGGAGGAGAGCAGCAAAGGGTGGTAATAGCAAGAGCCCTGTTGAATAACCCTCCAATAATTTTAGCGGATGAGCCTACTGGCAACCTCGACCCCGACACAACCGTTGAGATTATGGATCTCTTTATGAAGATACATAAGGAGTACTCTCCAGCACTGATAATTGTAACCCATAACAGGGAGCTCGTGAAAAGGTATCCGGGTGTAATGATGGTGTGTGAGAATGGAACACTCAATATGGTTGAGACAGAGCTGGAGATAAGTTTTGAAGATGATATTCTTGAATTGGGCAATGAAAACAGGTTATAATGCAAACAGTTCTGCAATTCTTGACTGGTTTAAAGAGAATATGAAGTCGGCAAAGAGTGAACTTGACTATAAGAATCCTTTCCAACTTATAATTGCAGTTATTCTTTCGGCCCAATGTACCGACAAAAGGGTAAATATGGTTACGCCGGCACTCTTTGAGCGTTTCCCTACTCCTGAATCATTGGCTCACGCAACTTTTGAAGAGGTTTATGAGCATATAAAATCCATCTCATTCCCCAATAATAAGGCCAGACATCTGCTTGGAATGGCAAAGATGCTTACAGATGATTTTGATTCAATTGTACCTTCTACTGTTGGGCAGCTTGAAAAATTACCGGGTGTGGGGCGCAAAACGGCTAACGTTGTTGCTTCAATAATTTATGGTGCGCCGGTTATAGCTGTAGATACACACGTCTTTAGGGTGTCTCACAGATTGGGTTTCTCTGATGGAAAGACTCCGTTGGAGGTGGAGCATGACTTGAATCTTCTTATTAGGGAAGATGACAGGGCAGATGCGCACCATTGGCTGATTCTTCATGGACGCTATGTATGTACGGCACGCAAACCCAAATGTGGGGAGTGCGGTGTGGCCCAGTGGTGTCCGAGTGCAACCATCAAGTAATATGATTCAGGCTTATGAGTAAAAATCCTTTCGAGATAAAGGTTGAAGAGTTTTGTACTTTTATGAGACTGGAGCGCTCGCTCTCAACCAATACCATTGTTGCATACAGAAATGATGTAAAGCAATTTCTGGAATATGTCTGCCCCAAAGAGGAAAATATTATAGGGAGAGGCACTGCAGAAGGTGCTGGGTCAGAAAAAACTTCTGGAGGTGATAATGCTATGCCTATAGGCAATCCTGAGGTAAAAGTCCTTGAAGATATTACAAGAGAGCATATTGAATCATATATAAAGTTATGCTACGGTAATGGTATCAATAAAAGGAGCCAGGCAAGGAAACTGAGTGCAATTAATGCCTTTTTCAAGTTTTGTGAAACATCCGGGAATCCTTGCGAAAACGTGGATGCTCCAAAGATAGGGCGTAAATTGCCCGAGGTGCTCTCTGTTGATGAGGTTCTGGCAATAATGGAGTCTGTAGATATTTCAGAACCCGAAGGCAAAAGAAACAGGGCAATACTTGAGATGCTTTATTCATGTGGCTTGCGTGTAAGCGAACTTGTAGACCTACGTTTGAGCGATCTCTTTTTTGACGAAGGTTTCATTCGGGTAACTGGCAAGGGCAACAAACAGAGGCTTGTGCTGGTAGGAGAGGAGGCCATAGAAGCTGTTAAAAATTATATTCCCGACAGATGGACTCTGATAAGTATAGTGCGTGCAAAAAATAATACGACACGTGGCAAACATAAGGCATCCCCAAAAAGTAAAGGAAAACTCCTCGGTAAAATAGCTATTGAGGGCGATGAGACTTTGTTCGTAAACAGGCGTGGCGGCAAACTCACTCGCGAAATGATCTTCACAATTGTCAGGAGTCAGGCCAAAGTAGCCGGTATAAAGAAGAAAGTCTCGCCACACACTTTCCGCCACTCATTCGCAACCCATCTTGTAGAGAACGGCGCAGATTTGCGCGTGGTACAGGATATGTTGGGCCACTCCAGCATTCTTACCACCGAAATCTACACACACGTAAGCACCCGCCAATGGATGAAAGAGATTCTTGACTATCATCCATTGAATGAGGCTCGTAGAACACCGTTTTCGGAGTAAATCTACCCTCAAAAATATAACACTATAGAATTCGTTCTGCGAATCGAATTGCAGAATAACTATCTCAGACTTGAAACAATTATCTCAGATTGGAAACAAATATTTCAGAGCATTCAATGTAGAGCATCTTGTAAAGGAGTTGTTAAATTTATAAGCAGCTGCGGCAATAATAGTGTCAATTGAGGCTAAATAAAAAAAGCCCGGTGCGGTACCGGGCTCTGTTCCAATCTAAGTCAGCCTCTTAATAATGTTAAACCGTCCAATTTTTGGGGGGTGCATCAGGGGGGCAGCCTTTCGAAGATTATATGTGATGATTTCTTATTCCCACTCGATTGTTGCGCTTGGTTTTGGAGACATGTCGTAGCATACTCGGTTTATGCCCTCTACTTCGTTGAGGATTCTGTCGGTGATCTTCATTAGGATTGGCCAGTCTACCTGCTCAATGGTTGCAGTCATTGCATCAATTGTATTTACGGCGCGGATAATTACAGGCCAGTCGTAAGAGCGTGCATTGTTCTTTACGCCTACAGATTTGAAATCTGGAACAACTGTAAAGTATTGCCATACTTTTTTGTCAAGACCAGCTTTTGCAAACTCTTCGCGAAGGATAGCATCTGATTCTCTTACAGCCTCAAGACGGTCGCGGGTGATTGCGCCCAAACATCTTACACCAAGGCCAGGACCAGGGAACGGCTGGCGGAATACCATAGAGTAAGGCAATCCCAACTCAAGGCCGCAAGCACGTACTTCATCTTTGAACAATTGCTTGATAGGCTCTACCAGCTCAAACTGCATATCCTCTGGAAGACCACCTACATTGTGGTGCGATTTTACCATTTTTGCTGTTTTTGTGCCGCTCTCCACGATATCAGGATAGATTGTACCTTGTCCCAAGAAA
>JAFZFL010000198.1 GCA_017555925.1 Bacteroidales bacterium
GCATCTGCTGAATCTTTTAATGCTAAAATCAAAAAATTCAGAACTGCTTTACATGGTGTAAGGGACTTGAAATTCTTCTTTTTCAGGCTGGCTAAAATTTATGCGTAATTTTCCAGCTCCACCTATTTTTTCAATTGCTCCTTTATTCGGTTCAACGTAAAAAGTTTTTTATTTTTGGCCAGGACCGTAGCAAGAAGCAATTGAAAAAACATGACCGCAAAAAATATGTTCCCGACAGGAAAAAATTAGCCATCTTTTGCCTTTCGCGAACACAAAATTCATCATTTGCTCTTAATCTGCTCTCGAAAGGGAAAAATCAGCACTTTTCCACCTTTCGTGAATATCTTATAAATAATCTGAACATCCTAATCTTGGACATCCTGGGAAGTTTTGCTATGAAATGTTCTTAGAAAGGAGATTGCAGGCAAGACAGGCAAGGCAAACAAGGCAGCCAGATAGCATACATAGCAATTGTACTGCACCCATTGCCATTGCCACTGTCATCCACTGAAAAATACTCCCCAAAAAAAATAGGACTTTGAAAAAAAAGAGGGCTGTAGCTCCATACTACGCCCTCATTATCATGATTTGCGCCTGATGATTAAGCGCGAACCGCCCAACCTGGTTGGGCTGGTTATTCTTTTCTCATTTTTAGGTTTAGGCCTATCATTGGCCTAAGCTAACCCCAAGGCAAGTCAACCATGGCAAGCTCAGGCCAAGCTAACGGGTTACTCCTCGGTTAGTTCATAACCTAAATCAAATCCCTTCTCGGTAGCAGGTCGTCCGTGCTTCATCCATTTTGGCATTGGAGCTCCTTTAAGGTAGTGGTCAAAGAATTGTGAAAGGCGGATGCTCAAGTCTTTTGCATTTCTTCTCTCTTCAAGGTTGTGTTCTTCATCATTGTATTGCAACAACCAGGCAATTTTGCCACAGCGGCGCAATGCAGTAAAGAATTCAATGCCCTGATACCAAGGAACTGCTCCATCTTTATCATTATGCATAATAAGGACAGGAGTTTTTACATTAGGGACAAAGAATATAGGAGAGTTTTCAATATACAAATCATAACCGCTCCAAAGGTCTTTTCCTATGCGGCTTTGTCCATGCTCATATTGGACCTGACGGGTAATTCCACTACCCCAGCGGATACCGCCATATGCACTTGTCATATTTGCAACCGGTGCTCCTGAACCTGCAGCCTTGAATTTGTCGGTCTGGGTAATCATATATGCAACCTGGTAACCGCCCCAGCTTTGGCCCTGGATAGCCATATTCTCGCCGTCAATCCAAGGGTAAGTTTTTTCAAGCATCTCAACGCCCGGCATAATTGAACGCATTGCGCTCTGTCCCGGATGACCCTCTGTGTAATAGATGTCCGGTACAAATACCACATAACCGTTACTTACAAAATAAGGGATGTTAATTGTAGAACTGCTTGGAGCAGGGAAGCGTGGATTGAACAATTTGTCTGAATATTTCTCATAGAAGTATATCATTACCGGATATTTCTTTGTTGTATCCAAATTCTCAGGTTTGTAAAGCAATCCCTCGCAATAGATATCGTCTGCGGTTTGCCAGTTGACAAGTTCAACTGTTCCCCAGTTATACTCCCTTTGTTGAGTATTTATATCTGAAAGCTGTTTTTGGGTTTTAAAGTTGTCGTATGTTACAAACGCATTGTTACCCTCTTCGTAGTTTCCTCTTGCATAAATAAATGCAGCCTTTTTACCTTTGCCGGCTTTTGAGTATGCAAAGTTTGCAAATGTATAAGGACCCTCAACCAGTTTGGTTGTAACCGCCTTCTTTTTAGACAAGTCCTTCACTGCAAGACCTGTCTCTTTAGTTTTGAAATTGAATGTAGTAAAGAACAGAGTCTCTCCGTTTTTGATTGTAGCAGTAGGTCTGCCAACCGCTTTTGGCCTTTCTGGATCTTCAATAAGGCTAACCATAGAGAGACGGGTATTATTGTTGCGTCCATAGCTGTCGGTAAACATTTTTGGAGTCTCAATGCCCTTAGGGTCAAACTGCCAATAATCATATCTGTCGCCAATAACAAATGCGCTATTGTCTTCAAACCAGATTGCCTGACCGGCAGGTGATGCAATATTTGGAGTATCATGATCCTCATCATGAAAAGCTACGCCCAAAGACTCTGTAAGATTCTTAAATTCACCGGTTGCTATAGTATACTGGAACCAATTCTTTGAATTTTTGTCATAGATTATAACCCACTCACCATTAGGAGATGTAGCGGTTGCACCAAAGCAGACCTTCTCCATAACAAGTTTTCTTGAGCCGTCATTTACATTCACAACATAAATATCGGTCAATCTGTCGGCACTCCACTGAGACTCTATTCTATACGGTTTGTTATTTCCAACAATTACAAAGTCTGCCATCTGTTTGTTGTAAACAACCACGTTAGGCACCTCAAGATCTCCAAGCTGTACAAATTTACCATTCTCAAGATTTACATACGCAGTGTAAGTCTGTTTGGAATCCTGCGATTTCTTCAATAGCTGCACCGGTTGCAAATAATCATCATGCCAAGACCAGATATCGAGTTGTGGTTGCTCAAATTCAACCAATGTTGTATCCTTTTCACGAGGTTTTGGTGCTGTACCAAAGAAGAGTCTCTTACCATTCTCACTAAAGCTCAAACTTGAATTCTCACTCACAATCCAACCCTCCTGCAGACCGGCAATCTTATTGTCGGCAACATTTTTTAATTCTCCCGACAGAAGGTCGTAATGCCAGATACTGATCTCATTTTTTGCAGCCTTTGAGGTGTCTGTATTGGCAAAGAAAGCCAAAGTATTTACCTTGCTAAACTCAGGAAGTTTGATTTTTGAACCTTTAGGGCCGCTGATTACCTCTTTACACTCTTTGGTGGCAACATTGTAAAGCATCAAAGCCTGGCGTGCTGTTGAATCCTTTTTGTCTGCCTCAATGGTATAGGCTATAAGATTGCCCTCTTTGTTGAATTTGTACGAAGCTACATTTTTTATAGTATCAACCGCGCCTGTTGCAATATTTTTCAGATAGAGTTCCTTTGCCGGTTTTGCCGCCTTTGCAGGTTTCTCTTGTGCAGCTTTCTCCTTATCTGATTTCTCCTTTGCCGGCTTCTCCTTTACGGGGTTCATCTCAAAAGCAAAGACGTTCAAGAATTTGTCGGGAGACTTATATGATTTGAAATTTGCAATTTTCTCAATTTTTCCGGTCTGCACATCAATAATTGCCAAAGTGTCCTTAGGCATATCATCTTTCTTCACCTTTTTGATCTTTGCCTCTCTGGTCTGGCTGTAAAAAGGTTTGATTGTAGCAATAACAGTTTTGCAGTCGTCGCTTATCTGCGCACGTGACGCTCTTGGAATTTCAAACTTGCTGCCTGTTCTGATATTCTCAATTACAAGGGTAAGGTCGCCTTCACCAGGATTTATGGTATACATCATTATGTCTCCATTGTGGGGAAGACTCAAAGCCCTTAAAGTATTCCATGAATCATACACAGAATGGTCCAATGCCGGCTTCTGGGCATAGGAGAGCGCTGCAGTCAAAATCAGCGCAAACATTAAAGATAATCTCTTCATATTTCAGTGTTTAAATTAAATATTCTCAAGATTTGTTTTGTTATGTAAAAATACGCCATCCTCGCGAGTTTACAAAGAAATCTTGGCATTCCGGGCCAATCCTGCAAATTATTACACATTTTTACAACATCAGTGAATTTTTTTGTTAAATTTGTTTGGATTAACCAATCATAAATCTTTAATATTTCAGCCTATGAAGAAGTTATTATTTTTTGTACTGATGACTCTTTCAGTTGTTGGCACAGCAGAGGCACAACTTGGCAAATTTGGAGACAAGTTAAAGAGAGGCATTAACGCCGCTACCGACGCCAAAGAGCGTGCAGAGCAGCAAAAGGAGCAACTGGCCGCTGCCAAACTACAGGAGAATTCAACCGCCAGTTTTGCTGAATTTACAGCACAGAATATTCCCGACGGTGCTTTGTTTGTATGTCAGGAGAGAGGCTCGGCAAGAGGAGCCGGCACAAAAGAGGCACCTGTAAGAGATATCCAGAAGGCCATTGACCTTGCTCCGGACGGAGGTACAGTTTGCGTTGCAGAGGGAAATTACCTTGGAACACTTGACAGAGGATGGATTGAAATAAAAGGGAAATATGTTACACTGATTGGCGGCTTCAACTCAGAATTTACCGAGCGCAACCCACATAAGTATATTACCCGTATGCAGCCTTCAGTTGACCAAAGGGGTTCAATTGGTATGGGTATGCTAATGCTTGACTGTATTGCACGCAGAAGTGCATCAATGGTTATAGATGGCATCTTCTTTGACTTGGGCAATTATCTTGAGTACTGCAAAGCAGACCCTACAGATGAGAGGTACGGATGCCCAGAGGGTTGTGAAACAGGTAGGGTGCTCCCTATCAGCAGCCCACCTAACTCTGCTGTAAGATTCATTGGCGGAAAATTTGCCGGCAAACTTATCATCAGAAACTGTATGTTCACAAACGCTTCATTCTATGCTGTTCTTCTTATGCATATGGGAGGAGACTGGGAAGTATACAACAACGTATTTGTAAGCAACATTTACGCAAGTTTTGAGGCCAATGGCGGATTGAACCAGAATGAGTATGCACACAAATCTACTGTAGACTTCCACCACAATACTGTGTTGTTCTCTTGGTGTTCAACCAAAGAGATGGAGGATATGGGTTACGGTTACCGTATGCGCAATGGTGTGGACCACAATGTTCACCACAACATATTCGGATGTTCAAATATGGGCGCAATTGACGCTGCGTGGGATGATTCAAACCTTCCTGCAGAAAAGAGAAAGATATGCTCTGCATATGACAATCTTTTCTTTATGAACCAGGGCGACATTACCGTAGCCGGCACAAGTGGCGGAAAATGGCTCTTTGTTCCAGCAAAACGCTTTGACGAGGTTGAACTTCTCAAGGAGTATGAAAACAACAAGGAACTTCCAGGCACAAGCACATTCAAGGATTTGATTGACCCTCACTATTTGAAGGGATTTGCAAACCTTAAAATAATGACAACATCAAGTTTTGATCCTAATTCAGCTGCCAATCTGTATCGCGCTGCACACGGAATGAATATGCAGGGAACATCAACTACCCGCGTATCAATGTATGGCAACAGATATAATTTTGAGAATGCAAGGGTATTCTTTGGTGCAGAAGAGGGATATGGTGCCCAGAAAGTTGAGTAATTGAGAATAACCAACCCACCGGATGCTAAAAGCAGAGAACCGGTGGGTTTCTTTTATAATGAATATGAAAAGATCATTCAAGTTTGTTGCGGCTATGGCCGCTTTTGTTCTGTTTACTGTATCTTGCGGTGTAGTCTCTTTCACAGGACGTCAGCAGATGCTTCTCTTCTCCGACAGCGAAATTGCAGCATTGTCTGAGGAGTCATACAATGAGTTCATGAAGAGTGCCGCTCCTTCTACAAACCGGGCAGCAACACAAATGGTAAAGGAGGTTGGAATGAAATTGACTTCAGCCCTTGAATCATATCTGAAATCAAATGGCGGCAGCAACGCACTTGCCGGCCTCAAATGGGAGTTCCAACTTGTAAACTCTTCTGAGGTAAATGCATTCTGTATGCCGTCGGGAAAAATTGTGTTCTACGAAGGTATTTTAAAGTATACCAATACCCCCGACTACATTGCCGTTGTTATGGGACACGAAATTGCCCATGCAATTGCCAAACACGGAAATGAGAGAATGAGCCAGCAATCTGTTGTAAATATGCTTGGCAGTGCCGCAAGTATAGCCATTGGATCAAAATAGGGTGCAGCAGCACAATCGCTCTTCAAGATTGGTTTTGGAATTGGCACTCAGGCAGGAATCATTCTTCCATACTCAAGGAAACATGAGTATGAGGCCGACAAGATTGGAGTATATATAATGGATCTTGCCGGATACAATGTAAATGCCGCTCCAGAGTTCTGGGAAAAGATGATGGAGGGCAAAAATATAAACTCAAATGATTTCTTCAGCACCCATCCGAGTGATGCCAAAAGAGTTGAGGCCCTCAAACAAGCAATTAAAACAAAGCCCAATCTATAAGAGACAATTGCAGCTATTTTGCAGCTGCAATTATCTCTTGTATCTTCTGGCTTGAATGTCTGATATCATAACGGCCGGCACCTCCCTCCTGAGCATTGAGTGCACTCTGAAGCGAGCCGCAACACACTTCAAATACAATCTGTCTGTTATCCATTACTACTCTACAACAGAGGCCTTTATTATACGTATATCCTCATAGGGACGGTCACTTCTGTCGGTACGTACCTCCTGCATCTGCTCCACTATATCAAGGCCCTCCACCACTTCTCCAAATACTGTATATTGGCCGTCAAGATGCGGAGTGCCGCCCACTGTTGCGTATATCCTCTTTACCTCTTCTGACATTACCACCTGCCCGCGGGTATAGCGCTCAAGTTGCATAGCCATCATATCTATCTCCTCCTCTTCATATATAGTACCCCATACTATATAAAACTGGCAGGAAGATGAACGGCGTTTTGGATTTACAGCATCGCCCTGGCGCGCCGCAGCCAATGCTCCTCTCTTGTGCACAAGTTCAGGATAGCGGAACTCCGCCTCTACAGTATAGTCGAGGCCGCCCGCTCCAAGCCTCTCTCCAGGGGCAGCATCGCGTGAGTCAGGGTCTCCACCCTGTACCATAAAATCCTCTATTACCCTATGGAAGAGCAATCCGTCGTAGAATCCTTTTTTCACCAATTCCACAAAGTTGTCTCTATGTTTTGGTGTCTGATCATAAAGGGCAACGGTAATATTGCCCATAGTTGTTTCAAGTAGAACCTTCATCTCAATATATTTTGTTTTATTCTCGCTATCTGTCGGTCTGGCCTACTCCCAGTAGTCAACCACCACCCTGCTCTCTCTTATCTCTTTACAGAATGTGCTTATTGCTACGTGGGCAGGATGTACTTTATATGCCGCAAGATCCTCTTCATTCTCAAAACGGCTTATAAGCACAGCATCATAGCTCATATCGGTATGTTTGAAATCCACTCCAACAGTGGCTGATTTGAGTTGGGGTACAACTCCTACAAGAGCTTCAAGTCTCTCTTTCATCTTTTGGGCGTTCTCCTGTCGGGAAGCGCCACAGGCAAACTCTTTGAGTCTCCACATTACAACATGTACTAACATAAAAAGAGTGTGCACCGCAATTAGTGCGGCACACATGGTACAAACTTACATAAAAATTGGATAAGTTAATAATCAGAGCGCATTATTCTAAAATTTGCGTCTTGAATTTAACCACTTTCCTTGCCGGGATTGTTATCATCTTTTTGGTATTCAGGCTCATTGTACGCCTTGGTTTGCGTTGCTTTATCATAAATGAACCAAAGCCTCTCAAAAAGACATTCTCCCCTCCTTTAAGGCTATTTGTTATTACCGCAAGCACCTCATCAAGAAAGCTGTTACTTTGGGCCAATGTCATTCCAGTTTTTAAAGATAGAGCCTTAACTATCTGTTTCTTATTCATATTCTTTTACTTTTATAGATTTACACCCTTTTTAAAATAATTTGCACATGATTGAAATTATCTACTGAAATAACAAATCATCCATAACATTGTTTAATGCATAACAACAGGAGGTATCATCTTACTGAAGAGTGTTATGGATAAAATATTTGATTTGATAAAACATCTGCTAATTGGTCTTGGACTTGAACAGACCTCTGCCGAGAGATTCGATCAAGGGATAAAACTCATTATTATTACCCTTATTGTAATGGCAGCCGCAGGTATACTCAAACTCATATTTGTCTTTATAAAAAGGGAATTGCTTTCACGATTCAATTTTGGGGAGAACGGCCGCAAACATATTGAGATGATTATTCTTAGAATTATAGGTATTATTGTTCTTATTCTCACCTTCCAGCTCCTGCCTCTGGCCCTTGTTAAAGGCAAACTGCTCACACTTCTGCTTAAAGTGTGCATTATAATCATTATTATTTTCTGCATAAACATCATCAATATCCTGCTTAACACCGCCTATGAGTTGGCAAACAGAAAAGACAAATACAGACAGCGTCCACTAAAGGGCTTTATGCAGATTCTTCAGATTGGAGTCTACTTTATTGGCTTGATAGTAATTGTTGCAACAATAATAAACAAGAGTCCGATAGGCCTGCTTACCGGTCTGGGAGCTTTTGCAGCAGTGCTTTCATTTATCTTTAAAGATACCATAACGGGATTCATTGCAGGTATACAATTGTCTTACAACGACATGGTGAAAGTTGGCGACTGGATTACCGTAAACGGCACAATGGCCAATGGCGTGGTGATTGACATCAGCCTCATTACTGTTAAAATTCAGAACTTCGACAACACTATTGTCAATGTGCCCACCTATTCGCTCATGACTACCCCATTCCAGAATTGGCGCGGAATGGAGGAGTCGGCCGGAAGAAGAATAACACTTACTTTCAATATAGACACTGAGAGTGTGAAATTCTGCACAGAAGAGGAGTTGGCGCAATATGGAAAATATATTCAGATTCCACACAACACACAGGAACACAAACATATAACAAATTTGGAGCTATACAGAATGTTTCTTCTTAAACAGCTGCTTGCCAACCCCCATATCAACACATCCCTAACAATAATGGTAAGGTATCTGCAATCTGGTCCCGACGGAATCCCACTCCAGCTCTACTGCTTCTCAAAAGATAAGAATTGGGTAATTTACGAAGGAATACAGGCGGCCATCCTTGAACAGGCAGTTGCCTCTGCCAATTTGTTTGACATATCAATATTCCAGATGGCCTTCAAAACAGGAGTATGAGAAGTTGCCGGCCAGTTTATGGCATACTTTTTGGGTTTATTAAGGGTCAATTATAAAACAGATTATTATGAGAAGAATGATGCTTTTAATTGCCACACTGGCTATTACAATTGGAACAGCAGCTTATGCACAGAACGGAGAGAGAGAACAGAACCACATTGAAGTCTCTACCAGAGCGGAAGAGCAGGTAACTCCCGACATCATATACCTGAACATAACAATCAACGAGGCCAACAGCAACAAAACCATCCTCGAAGCCAAGGAGAAGGAGATGGTCAAAGCCCTTCAAAAACTTGGAATTAAGGCAGATGAGGCGCTAACCATAAATGATATGAGCAGTGACCTCAAAAAACACCTTCTCAAAAAGGACAATATTATTTCAAGCAAGAACTACTCATTGAAGCTTGGCACAGCACAGCAGGTTGCAGAGGTATTTGAAGCTCTTAACAAAATAGACATTCCCGACATTTCAATAGCGAAATGCACAATTTCGCCCCAATTGGAACAAGAGGTAAAAAACAGGTTGCTGGTTTCTGCGGCCCAAAAGGCAAAAGAGAATGCCTCGATACTTGCAGAGGCGGTAGGAAGTGAAGCAGGAAAGGCAATCTATATCCAGAATTACTACAGCTTCTCCCAACCAGTTGTAAAAGCTGCTTACACCCGCGCACAAATGTATACTGCAACAAATGAAGAGGCAGATGCACTTCCGGCACTGGAGGTTAGCAAAACTACAATTTCAGTAAATGTACTTTGCCGCTTTGCGCTGCTCCCTTAATGTACAAATTACAAAATAAGGCTATTTGAAAGACATCTCCGGCTCCTTTTCTGTAAGAGGGGCCAGTTTTCTTTTGAGCCTGCTCTTTCTCACATAGATGTTTTGTGGGGTATCGTTTATGATAACGCTTATCTCTTGAGGCGAGAAGCCGGCATAAATAAGATTGAGCAGTTTTATATTATCTTCTGTTATTGACGGATACTCAAACCGTATTTTCTCTATCACTCCATTATTTTTTGCATTGACAACATTCTCAATTACCTCAAACATATCCTGTCCGAAAGATTGGAATGAAAGTAGCTGTTCAACTTTTTTCTGCAATTTTTTTGAGTAGCCAAACTCATAATATGTTCCGGCAAGTTCCCGTATCTCTGCAAAACGGTTCTCAAGCAGCTCCTTTAATCTCTTCTCCTTCTCTTTCTGCTCATCAAGTTCATCGAGCAGACTTATCTTTGAACTCTCTGCATCTTGGGCTGCAGCAAGGTACTCTTCAATCTGACGGTTCTTCTCTCCAATCTTCCTTTGCCATGTAAAATAGCCCCACACAATTCCGCCAATCAGAATTACAACAAGAAGGGTATATATTATAAGTGCAGAGCGGTTATGCCTTTTTATATTGTCATTTTCAATCTTGAGTTGTCTGTTATAGTAGAGTTGTTCCACCTCCTGTATTGAGTTGTTTTTCTCCTGCTCGCTTATTTCAGACATTATGGCATTGTAGCGCTCGATATATTCAAGGGCACTCTTGTAATTGCCTTCAGTCTTTGAAATGGATGCCATTAATGATGCCCATCCGGCCTCTTCTATGTTTGTTGCCTCTCCCTTTTGGACCATATAGTCAAGAGCAAACATTTTGGCTCTCTCCACATCTCCGCTTTCAAGATAAAGGCAGCTCAGTAAAATATAGTTGTCGTGAGGAGGAGTGGAGTTGCCATATAACCTGTAGAGTTCATACAGATCTTCCAAAACTTTTTTGCTCTCTTCTCCCATTGCGAACTTTACTCCGGCTATTGAACTGCCATACAGCAGTATCTCATTTCTTGCACCTCTGTTTTGGGCAATACCCAGCGCTTTGCTATATGCTTGAAGTGCATTTTCGTACTCTTCAAGAGCTTCATATGCCTGGGCAACTTTGCCAATAATTTTCATTATGGAGAGGTCTGATGAAGCGTTTTGTTGCAAATTGGAGCTGCCGGCGATATTATAATACTCCAGAGCCTTATTATACATCTTGAGCGCTCCGTTGAAATTGAATTTGCTGTGGTAGATGTTACCTTTATATATAAGTATGCGAGCAATAGTGCTTAAGAGCAAATCATTAACTGAATCCTGAACTTTTACACCCTCCTTTGCCATATCGAGATAGAGTCCCTCCGCCTCAACATATTGTGTCATTGCATCGTATGAGTTTCCATCCAGTTCGTATATGCGTGCAAGGTAGAAGCGTGCAAGAAATTCATTGCCGCAATCGCCCTCTTTTCTGAACCATTCCACCGCTGAACGGAGATCTTCTTCGCCAATCAGAGGAAGGTTGTTGCCTTCAAGTATGCGCTCGTAGAGCAGAATGAATCTGGCCTTTTCCGCTTCGCTCTGCAACTTATCCATGGGAATAGTGCCTATAACAGATAAAGAGCTGTCGGGAAGAGAGTTGGATAAAAGCGAGTCTGCCCTTTGCAAAATGGCTTCAACTCCACTTTTATGGCTGCATGATGTGCAGTTGAGGAGTGAAATGAGTATTGAGGCAAACAGCAGAAGCTTTTTCATCTGAAAATGATTTAGTGGGGTGTCAAAGTTATGGAAAAAGAGCGGAAAAATGAAAGAATTGGAGTAACTTTTATAATTTTGCAAAAGCTATCAATACTTAAAACTTAACTATATGGCTTTGGCTGCTAAAGAGAAACTCTTTTCTAAAGATTTTTTTATATCATACGCCTACCTTATTGGCGGATGCTTCATTTTTGCACTGGGTAATGTGCTATTTGCTGAGCCTTACGGCTTTGCTCCGGGAGGAACTTACGGTTTGTCTATTGTGTTTCACCATTTGTGGGGTTGGAGAACAGAAGTGTCGGCTCTAAGTATGGATATACCGCTGCTTATTGTGGGCTTCATATTTCTGGGCGGCAAATTTGGAATAAAAACTGTGGTGTGCACATTCATCATTCCTATATTCATGAGCCTTGTCCATAAGTTTTATGGTTTCAGCGCGCTGCTTGAACCCGAAATTGCCGAGCGGGCACTATTGCAGGAGCAGCTGCTCTCTGCTGTATTTGGAGGAATTGTGTATGGTATAGGATTGGGTATGATTTTCAAGTCAAGGGCAACATCTGGTGGCAGCGACATCATTGCAATGATTTTGCATAAATATACCCATATCTCTTTAGGAACTCTGGTCATTATTGTTGATTGTACAATTACCCTTACAACCGTTGTTGCATTTGGCGATTGGCGTTTGCCAATGTATTCCTGGATACTTATATTCATTGAAGGAAAGGTTATTGACCTTGTTGTTGAGGGAGCTGCAGTACACAAAACGCTCATGATTGTTTCTGAGAAGACAGACGAGATAAGGCAAATAATAATCAATGACATAAACAGGGGCGCAACAATAATTGATGCAAGAGGAGGTTATACAGATGAATCCCGACAGATTATCTACACCATTCTTACATTGAGGGAGATGATGATATTGAGACACCATATAAAGAGAGTTGACCCCAATGCCTTTATAAATATAATTGACTCAAAAGAGATTTTGGGGCGCGGATTCAAGGCTTTGGATGCATAAAGAGAGGGCCTGGAGAGGCTTTATTTAAGAATATCAGTTGATTATTTGGTATTTGGAAAAAAATGCATATCTTTGCAGCCCTTTAAAAAATAAATTATTAATCACTTTTAACAATTACGAGAAATGTTAAAACAGTACGAAACCGTTTTCATTGCAACTCCCGTTTTGTCTGAGACTCAGATGAAGGAAGCGGTAGCCAAATATCTCGATCTTATCAAAGAGAATGGTGGTGAAGTTGTATATGAGCAAGATTGGGGTCTAAGAAAACTAGCTTACCCTATCCAGAAAAAAACTACAGGTTTTTATCACCTTATCGAGTTCAAAGCTGATCCTCAGTTCATCAAAACTTTGGAGATCCAGTACAGACGTGATGAGAGAATTATCAGATTCCTAACTTTTGCTATGGATAAGCATGCTATTGCTTATGCAGAGAAGAGAAGAGCTAACCAAGCAGAACAAAAATAATTAAAGGAGGTATTATCATGGCAAATCCAGTAAATAACGAAATCCGTTACCTTAACCCTCCTACAGTAGAGGTTAAAA
>JAFZFL010000199.1 GCA_017555925.1 Bacteroidales bacterium
AGCGACGGGGCCCTTTTTTATTTCATAAGCTTTGTTGGCAGTAGGGCTATGATATATCCTACAAGAGCAACTCCTGCAAAGGTTACAACCACATCAACAATATTAATTTCTACAGGGTATGAGCTTACAATGTAGTTGCCTGGAAGTGAGATAATTCCTGTAAGTTTCTGTATGATGCACAGGGACAGTCCAGCAATTATTCCTGCAGATGCTCCAATAAGTGATATCAACCAGCCTTGGATTACAAATATCCTGTTGATTAACTCTTTGGTTGCCCCCATACTCATATATGTGAGCAAATCATCCTTTTTGTCAAGGATGAGCATGGATAGTGAACCGAAAATGTTTACAGAGACTATAATTATTATAAAGAAGAGGATGAGGTAGACAGCAAATTTCTCTGCCCTCATCATTTTGTACAGAGTTTCGTTCTGTTGGAACTTGTTCCTTATTACAAATTCTTTTATTGGTTGGCTTGCATCAGGCTGTAAGGATGCTGAGGAAAAAATTTGCCCAAGAGCCTTTTCTGCTTTTACGGCATTAATGCCTGTATTGTTTTTCAGGTATATTTCGAGTGAGGTCATTTCATCTGCTTCATATCCGGCCAACTCTCTCGCTATATCAATAGGTATAAAGAGACCTTTGCTGTCAAACTCCTGATTGAGAGCAATGATTCCACTTGGGTAGAGTCTCTCTTCATTCAGTGATGCAGCAGGATTCAACGGTGATATTGTTGCTTTCCTGTCGGGAAAATAGAGATCAATGGCATCAAGGAAGCGTACTCTGAGGCGCAGGGTTGCTGCAAGATCTCTTCCAATAATTGCGTGTGGAGTTGTGCCTATGTATGTACTGAATGCCCCCTCTCTGATGTTTGCTTCAACTCCGCTTGCTCTTCCGTAGCTTGAGTCTACACCTTTTACGGAAGCAATGGCCTGGTTGTTTCCATATTGCAGAAAAACGGTCTCTTCAATTATAGGATGTAATGAGGCAACGCCATCTATATGTTTGATTTCATTGTAGAGAGTGGAGTCGAGCCTGAAACTCTTTCCCGATGATGGCGTAACAATAAAATTGGGCTGATACTCCTGGTAGAAACTCTTTACCAGGGTATCAAACCCATTATAGACTGAAAGTATAACTATCAGAGCCATACTGCCAATTCCAATACCAATGGCGCTTATAAGCGAAATAATATTAATCACATTGTGTGACTTTTTGGCAAACAAGTACCTTCTGGCTATGAAAAATGACAATCTCAATTTATGCAACCATTTAATTTGTGCGCATCAATAGGTATTGACAGGCCCGTATGGATTATTACTTTTTAAGCAGATCGTCAATATGTTCAACATAATCTAACGACGAATCAAGCATAAAGGCAAGCTCCGGCACTATTCTCAACTGCTTCCCTACAAGACGCCCGAGTTCTCCTCTTATCTGTTTTACAGAGTCTTGTATGATTTTCATTACCTCTTCTGCCTTCGCCGACGGAAATATACTTACAAAAACCTTTGCTACAGAGAGATCCGGGCTTACCCTTACCTCACTTACAGTTACCATTGCGCCATTGAATGCAGCCATCCCCTTGCTTCGTATGATCTCTGCAAGATCACGTTGCAATTGACGTCCTATCTTCTGTTGTCTTGTGCTCTCCCCTTCCATAAAAATTAGTTGAATTTTAGGATGAAATAGTTCTTTTTGCCCTTTTGTACAAGAATATATTTTCCGTTAACAAGGTTTTCTGCTGTAAGTGAGCCGTTTGCATCGGTAAATTTCTCCTTGTTGATGCTTAATCCGTTTGCCTGAAGCATTTTGCGGCATTCTCCTTTAGACGGGAATATTGCAGTATCAACAGCCAAAAGGTCAAGAATGTTTCCGCCCAATTTCTCTGCAGGCAACTCAAATTGAGGAACTCCGTCAAAAACTGAAAGGAAAGTCTGCTCGTCAAGGTTTTTAAGAGCTTGTGAGGTTGAGTTGCCAAATAGGATACCTGATGCCTCTACAGCTTTATTGTACTCCTCTTCGCCGTGAACCATAATTGTAATCTCTTTGGCCAAAAGTTTCTGTAGACCTCTCAAGTGAGGCTCCTCTTTGTGTTTTGCAACAGCCTCTTCAATAACTTCGCGGCTTAGCATTGTAAATATCTTGATATATTTCTCAGCATCCTCGTCAGCTACATTCATCCAGAACTGGTAGAATGTGTAAGGAGATGTGTAGTTTGCGTCAAGCCAGATATTTCCCTTTTCGGTTTTTCCAAATTTTCCACCGTCAGCCTTTGTTATTAAAGGACAGGTAAGGGCAAACGCCTCGTTCCCGGTCTTTCTGCGGATAAGCTCAGTTCCAGTTGTGATATTTCCCCATTGGTCGCTGCCGCCCATTTGAAGTTTACAGTTCTTGTGTTCGTTTAAGTATAGGAAATCGTAGCCTTGTACAAGCTGGTATGAGAATTCGGTGAAAGACATACCCTCTCTTGCCTCTCCTGTAAGACGTTTCTTTACAGAATCTTTGCTCATCATATAGTTAACTGTAATGTGCTTTCCAATGTCTCGGATAAATGAAAGGAATGAGAAGTCTTTCATCCAG
>JAFZFL010000200.1 GCA_017555925.1 Bacteroidales bacterium
AAATTATGCAGGTGTATTTACACAACCTACATCAAATATCTCTCCCGACGGAGTTGATATCATTTCCGGATCCGGAGCAACAGTGGTTTTCATTATGGAGGCCGCAATTAAAATGGGTCTGAAATTCTCAAGCGTATATTCAGTAGGAAACAGCGCACAATTGGGAGTTGAAGATATTTTGGCATATATGGATGAAACCTATGTGCATGGCGAAAGTTCTCCTGTAAAACTTCTCTATATTGAGAATGTTTCCAAGCCGCAAATGCTTTTGAAACATGCAAAATCGCTTATTTCCAAAGGTGCAAGGATAGCAGCCATCAAGGCAGGTTACAGTGAGGCCGGAAGCAGAGCTGCATCATCACATACAGGTGCGCTTGCAACCCCTGATGTGGCTGTAAATGCTTTATTCAAGAAAGCTGGCATAATAAGGGCATATGGAAGAGAAGAACTTGTAAATATTGCATCTGTACTTACACTTCCTGCGCTTAAAGGAAAACGCGTGGCAATTGTCACACATGCAGGAGGCCCTGCAGTAATGCTGACAGATGTCTTGAATACCAATGGTGTTGAAATTCCACACATTTCAGGTGAAGATGCAGATGAGTTGCTTCAAAAACTCTTCAAAGGCTCATCTGTAAGCAATCCAATAGATTTCCTTGCAACAGGCACACCTCAGCAGCTTGACGAAATTCTTGATGCATGCGAGAACAAATTTGATATTGACGCTTCGGTAGTTATATTCGGAAGTCCAGGATTGACAGATGTATATCCTGCTTACGAAGTATTGCAAAAAAGAATGAAAATCTCCAAAAAACCTATATACCCTGTTCTACCATCAGTAATAAATGCAGGTGCTGCAATTGAGAAGTTCCAAAGCCAGGGAGGAGTTTCATTCAATGACGAGGTCTCATTTGGAAAAGCCTTTGTGAAAGTGGCAAACAGCATAAACTTCCCTGAAGCAGAGTTGTTTAACGATATTGACACAGCTACAATCAGAAATATTGTAGAGACAAGTGATGATGGTTATTTGTCTCCCGACAAGATACAGGCACTTTTGGATGCCGCAAAGATCAACAGGGTAAAAGAGTTTGTTGTAAATGAACCTGAGCAGGCATTGGCAGTAATGAAAGAGATTTCATACCCTGTAGTGATGAAGGTAATTGGTCCGCTTCACAAGACAGATGTTGGAGGAGTAGTTCTTAATGTTAAGGATGATGCAACACTACAAAACGAGTTTGCACGTCTTATCTCCATCAAAGATGCAACTGGAGTATTGATACAACCAATGTTAAGTGGAACTGAGGTCTTTATTGGAGCAAAGAAAGAGGGCAAATTCGGCACATTGGTAATGTGCGGACTTGGTGGAATTTTCATTGAGGCTCTAAAAGATGTCCAAACAGCTATTGCGCCTATTTCTGAAGAAGAGGCAACTCACATGATCAAGTCACTCAATGGTTACAAAATCATCAAAGGTGTCAGAGGTCAGGAGGGCGTAAATCAGGACTCATTCAACGAAACAATAAGAAGAGTATCTGCATTATGTATGGCAGCTCCAGAAATTGCAGAGATGGACTTGAATCCATTGCTTGGCAACAGCAAAGGCGTTGTAGCCGTAGATGCAAGAATAAGAATAGAGAAATAATAGCGTAAAACATGAAAGATAAGATCAAAAAAATAACTGAAGGGTTCAACAAATTGACACCAACAGCCCAAGGAATGATTATTTTAGGGATCTTGCTTATAATAGGTATAATCCTGCGATGGAGTTATATAGTGCAGGAGATAGGAAAAGGATTTGATTTTTTTAGTGGTAAGTAACATTTAAAATATATAATTATGGCAGTAAAAGGAGCTATAGTAGTTGATATTGAAAAGTGCAAGGGCTGCAGCGTATGCATTGCCAATTGTCCCACAAATACAATTGCACTTTCTCAAGAAGTAAATGGCAAAGGATATAATTTTGCTATAATGGCTAATCCCGACAATTGTACAGGTTGTACCAATTGTGCAACAGTCTGTCCGGACGCAGTAATAACAGTTTATAGAGTAAAAATTTAAAAAGATATAAAATGGCTGAAAAAATATTGATGAAAGGAAACGAAGCCATAGCTCACGGAGCAATCAGATGCGGTTGCGACGGTTACTTTGGCTACCCCATTACTCCACAATCTGAAGTAATGGAGACTTTGATGCTCGAAAAGCCTTGGGAGACCACAGGAATGGTTGTTCTTCAAGCTGAGAGCGAAACATCATCTATAAATATGCTTTATGGTGGAGCTTGTACAGGTAAAAAGGTAATGACCTCCTCAAGTAGCCCTGGAATAAGCCTTATGTGTGAGGGTCTTACATACCTTGCAGGTGCCGAACTTCCTTGCCTTGTTGTAAACGTAATGCGTGGCGGTCCTGGTCTTGGAACCATACAACCTTCGCAATCTGACTACTTCCAGTGTGTTAAAGGTGGTGGCCACGGCGACTATCATATGATTGTGCTTGCCCCTGCTTCTGCTCAGGATATGTATGACTTTGTTGATGAGGCTTTCAATCTTGCATTCAAATATAGAAATCCTGCCATGATTCTTTCAGATGGCGTTATAGGACAGATGATGGAGAAAGTTGAGATGCGTCCTATGAAACCTCGCAGAACTCAGGAAGAGCTTCTTGCAGAGTGCGGCTCATGGGCTATTACAGGCAAAACTCCTGATAGAAAGAGAAATCTTATTACATCATTGGCTCTTGAACCTCATATTATGGAGGCACATAACCACAAACTTCAGGCAAAATATAGGGAGATTGAGGCAAATGAGGTAAGATACAGCACTTACAAGGTTGAAGATGCAGAACATCTTATTGTAGCATACGGAAGTGTATACAGAATCTGTGAGAGTGTAGTTGATATGGCTCGCGAGAAGGGTATTAAAGTTGGTATTTTAAGACCTATTACACTATATCCTTATCCTGTTAAGGAGATTGACGCACTTGTACCTCAAATGAAGAGTATTCTTACAGTTGAGATGAGTGCGGGCCAGATGGTTGAAGATGTTGAAAGAATTGCCAAAGGCAGAGTTCCAGTAAACTTCTATGGCCGTTACGGTGGCAGCATACCTTCACCAGAGGAGATTTTGGAAGCATTTGAAAACTATATTAAATAGGGAGGCGATATGGATATAAAAGATATAATTAAACCCGAGAATAAAGTATACAGCAAAACCCCATTGTTGACAGATGCTGTAATGCACTACTGTCCCGGCTGTACCCACGGTGTTGTTCACAAGATAATTGCTGAGGTTATTGAAGAGATGGGCATTCAGGATAAAACTATCGGTATTTCTCCTGTTGGATGTGCAGTTCTTGCATATAACTATATAGATATCGACTGGGAGCAAGCAGCTCATGGTAGAGCTCCTGCACTTGCTACAGCAACAAAGAGATTGAATCCCGACAAATATGTCTTCACTTATCAGGGAGACGGTGATTTGGCTTCAATTGGATGCGGAGAGGTAATGCACGCCTGCAATAGAGGTGAAAATATAGTCATTATCTTCATTAACAACGCAATATATGGTATGACAGGTGGTCAGATGGCTCCTACTACCCTATTGGGCCAGGTTACAGCTACAACTCCATACGGACGTCGTGCCGACTTGAATGGTTATCCGATGAAGATTACCGAGATTGTTTCTCAATTGGAGGGAACCTGCTATGTTACAAGACAATCAGCTCAAAACCCAGCTGCAGTACGTAAAGCCAAAAAAGCTATCAGAAAAGCATTTGAGAACTCCATGATGAATAAAGGAACCTCATTTGTTGAGATAGTAGGTACATGTAACTCCGGTTGGAAGCTAACCCCAGTAAAAGCAAACAAATGGATGGAAGAGAACATGTTCCCATTCTACCAATTGGGTGATATTAAAGACAGATAGTCAGTTAACCATAAAATATTTTGAATAATGAAAGAAGAGATTATTATTGCCGGATTTGGAGGCCAAGGTGTATTGTCAATGGGTAAGATCATTGCATACTCTGGAATTATGCAGGATATGGAGGTTACCTGGATGCCTTCATACGGTCCCGAAATGAGAGGTGGTACTGCAAACGTTACAGTAATTGTAAGTGACAAAACCATAAGCTCACCTATTTTGAGCAAATGCGATACTGCAATCATACTTAACCAACAATCAATGGACAAGTTTGAGTCTATGGTTAAACCAGGAGGTTTATTGATTTACGATCCAAACGGAATTACACGCCATCCGGAGAGAAAAGATATAAACATCTGTACTATAGAGGCTGCAGAAGAGAGCGCTTTGATGGGAAATACCAAAGCTTTCAATATGGTTGTCTTTGGTGCATTCCTTAAAAAGAAACCTATTCTTACAATGGAGAATGTAATTAAGGGTATCAAAAAATCTATTCCTGAAAGACATCATCACCTTATTCCAATGAACGAACAAGCTATCAATCTAGGAATGGAAAAGGTTAAGGATACACAAGTTATCTGATAGATAGCTTAAAATTTAAATGAATTAAGGGAGACGCAGAGAAAAGCGCTCCCTTTTTTGTTATATATAATTATTGTAGAATTTAAATTATCTACTATCTTTGTAGGGATATTTTTTATTATGAGTGAAGAGAGCCAAATAGTAATAAACAGACTTAAGGGGCACATAGAGTCAATAATATCCTCTTATGAAGTTACCCTTTATGAAAAGAGAGAGTTGGAGCAGAAATTGGCTGCTACAAGTGAGAAGTTGGCTGCTACTCAACAAGATTTGGAAAAGAGTAAAACAACAGTTAAAGAATTAGGAGAAAAGATTGATATAATGCAGTTGGCGAATGCTTTTAGAGGTTCGTCACAAGATATAAAAGAGGCCAAGCAGAGAATTGCCAGGTTAGTTAGAGAGATAGACAAATGTATTTCTCTATTAAATGACTGATAATGAAACAAAAAATAAAAATAAATATTGCCGATAGAATTTATACACTTACAATTGAAGCCTCAAGGGAAGAGGCAATGCGTAAGGCTGTAAAGAATATCAATGAGGCTATAGGCAAATACAAATCAAGAATGTCTAACATTGATGAGGTTGATGCCCTCTCTATGGTAATATTACAATATGCTATGAGTCTTGTTGAGATGGAACAAAAGGATGAAATAGGTTCCATCATTAATGACTTGAAGCAATTGGACAAACAATTGGAAGAATACATACAGTCGTCTAGCTGCTAGACAATTGCTCTTTGCGAAAATCAACATTTTAAACACTACCGGGTAAACCGGCTGACAAAAACAGGCCTAGGTGACCCCCAGGGGGATTCCATTTATGGGACGTTGGAAGTTTGCGTCATTAACCGGAGCCCAAATCTTATTTTATAAGGTTTTCAGAAAACAGCATTGTCTGGCGGCTTTTTTTTGACATTTAACAACAATATATATTTATAGAGATGCTAACAGTTATTATTTTATCATTTTTTGGAGCGATAGTAGGATTCGGGATAGGATACTACGTTGTGAATAATGTGGTTCTAAAGAAGAAGAAAGAACAAGTGCTTAAAGATGCGGCTCTCGAAGGTGAGAACATCAAGAAAGAGAAAATTTTTCAGGCAAAAGAAAAATTCCTTCAGTTGAAAACAGAACATGAGCAGTTCATCAATGAAAAGAACAATCAGATTCAACAGATAGAGAATAAAGTAAAACAAAAAGAATTGATTGTTAACCAACAAAATGCAGATTTAAACAAAAAGCAGTCAGAGATTGACAAAATCAAAGAGAACCTCAATCATCAGGTAGCAATTGTAAACAAGAAATCTGAAGAGTATGACAAGCTTAAACAACAGGCTATTGAGAAGATTGAGAGCATTGCAGGAATGACAGCAGCCGAAGCAAAAGCCCAGCTTGTACAAACAATGAAGGATGAGGCCAAGACAGAGGCTATGTCCTACATAAATGACGTAATGGATGAAGCACGTCTTACTGCATCAAAAGAAGCTAAAAGAATAGTAATCAATACTATTCAGAGAACTGCCCCTGAAACTGCAATTGAGAATGCTGTTACTGTATTCAATATTGAGAGTGACGAAATCAAGGGTAGAATCATTGGTCGTGAAGGAAGAAACATTAGAGCTCTTGAAGCTGCTACAGGTGTAGAGATTGTTGTAGATGATACACCAGAGGCAATACTTCTATCTGCATTTGACCCTGTAAGACGTGAGGTTGCACGTTTGGCACTGCACCAGCTTGTTACAGATGGCAGAATTCACCCGGCACGTATTGAGGAGGTTGTTGCAAAAGTCCAGAGACAACTTGAAGATGAGATTATGGAGACAGGTAAACGCACCTGTATAGATCTTGGCATACATGGTCTTCATATTGAATTGATCAAATTGATAGGAAGAATGAAGTACCGCTCATCATACGGCCAGAACCTGTTGCAGCACTCAAGGGAGGTTGCCAATATTTGTGCTACTATGGCATCTGAATTGGGTCTTAATCCAAAAGCTGCAAAAAGAGCAGGTCTCTTGCATGATATAGGTAAAGTTTCGGATGAAGATCCTGAACTTCCACATGCTATTTTGGGTATGAAACTGGCAGAGAAATATAAAGAGAAACCTGAAATTTGCAACGCAATTGGCGCTCACCACGAAGAGGTTGAGATGACTTCACTCCTTTCACCACTTGTTCTTGTAGGTGATGCCATCTCAGGAGCACGCCCTGGTGCA
>JAFZFL010000201.1 GCA_017555925.1 Bacteroidales bacterium
AACCCTCTTCTCTTCCTTCTCTCTGTTTGAATTGCCAAAGAAGAACTGCAGGTTCCAATATTTGACAAATTTATTTTCGCTGTTCTTTTTAAGCACCTTTTCAAGTCCGTTAAGATCTATGAGCCCGGCACCAATTTTTGTATAGAGTTCATCTTTATTGTTCAGATTATAGGCAAGAAGCAATTTCTTGAAGACCCTTGTCTGTGGGGTTACACCCAAATCTGCCAATGCCTTGTCAAGAGCAATCTGTCCCTCCTTTATATTGTTCTTTATCTCTGCTTTAAGAGCGTCATAAATGGCATTTTTGGCTTTGGATGTAGTTACAAATTCAAACCATTCACGTTTGGGCTTCTGTGTTTCAGCTGTTATAATCTCTATCTGGTCTCCATTTCTCAATCTTTGTGAGAGCGGTACAAGTTTAAGATTGACCTTTGCAGCTATTGCCCTGCAGCCTATAGCGGAGTGTATATAAAAGGCAAAATCGAGAGCAGTGGCCCCTTTAGGCAACTTTTTTGACTCACCTTTTGGAGTAAAGACAAATATTTCTGCCGACAGTAACTCATTATGGAACTTGTCAAGGAACTCCAAAGCACTCACATCAGGATTCTCCAGCACCTCCCTGACCATATTCAGCCAGTTGTCAAGTTCGCTCTCGCTCTTGTTTACCCCTTTATAGCTCCAATGGGCGGCAAGACCGCGTTCTGCAATCTCATCCATCCGTTTGGACCTTATCTGTACCTCCATCCAGGTTCCTGTATTGCTCATAAGAGTACAATGGAGAGCCTCATATCCATTTGATTTAGGACGGCCTACCCAGTCCCTCAGTCTGTCGGGCTTTGATATGTAGTCTGCCGAAATCAAAGAAAATATATCGTAACACTGCTGACGTTCAGTTATTTCCTTTTTTGGCTCAAAGATTATCCTAATTGCAAAAAGGTCATATATCTGGTCAAAAGAGACTCCCTTGTTCTTCATTTTGCGCCAGATGGAGTAGGGGGTCTTGGTTCTCTTTGTTATTCTGAAAGTATACCCTTCACGTTTTAGTATTGCCTCTATAGGCTCAATGAACCTGTCAAAATCCTTCTCCTTGTTATGGGTATATATTGCAATTTTTTTGGTTATCTGCGCATACTCTTCGGGTTGCCTGTATTTGAGCCAGATATTCTCCATTTCAGTTTTTATGCTGTATAACCCCAGTCTGTGAGCAAGTGGGATGAAGATATACATTGTTTCGCTCAAAATCTTATCCTTCTTACGCTCCGGAAGAGCCGCAATGGTCCTCAGATTATGCAATCTGTCGGCGAGCTTTATGAGAACAACCCTTACATCATCATTGAGGGTGAGCAAAATGCGTTTGAAATTCTCTGCCTGCAATGACTTCTCCTCATTTTCGCTCATATTCGCAAATGAAACGGCCTGCTCCTTGCTGTGGTTGCTGTTCATTGCAGATTTAATCTTTGTAAGACCATCAACCAGCGACGCTATCTTCTCCCCAAACAATCTTGCAATGTCATCTGCCGTATATTCAGTATCCTCAACAATATCGTGAAGAAGAGCTGTAACAATAGATTTGTAGCCGAGTCCTATCTCCTTTACTACAATCTTTGCAACAGAAATGGGGTGAATTATATATGGCTCTCCAGATCGCCTGCGTACTCCCTTATGAGCCTCATTTGCAAACTCAAACGCCCGTATTACCTCTTCATACTCCTCATCATTGGCACATCTGTTTCTACTGGCCTCTCTCAAGCTCTCAAATTCACTCTCTATCAGTCTTTTGTCCTCTTCTGTAAATGTACTGTTCATCCTACTTGTAATATATTTCTTCCCGACAGATTCAATATCTCTTTCCATTTAGAAGAGCAGATCTCTCTCACTCTTCTTTATAGCCTCAAGCTTCTCAATTATCTGCTGTTTCTGTCCGCTTTCAGCCATTTGGTCAAGCTCTTTTTGGATAAGCTTGTACCCTGCCTCTTTTGTCTGTGGACTTGAATAATCCTCAAGGTATTCAGCCAGTGTAAGCATGGCATTTGGAGTGCAGAACCTTTTGATGAAGCCTGGTATTGCAAACTCCATAAAGTGTTCACCTGTTCTGCCAACCCTGTAGCATGATGTGCAGAAACTCGGAATGAACTCTCTCTCCAACAGCCATCTTATTACCTCATCAAGCTCTCTTGTATCTCCTATCCTGAACTGCTCCTTGTTGAGCTCCTGCTCTTTATTCTTATCCTTCTGGTATCCGCCAATCTCAAGCTTTGTGCCCGCATCAATTTGTGAGACTCCAAACTCTATTACATCATCCCTTATCTCCTTGCTCTCTCTTGCAGTCATAATGAGTCCTGTGTAAGGTACAGCAAGTCTGAGTACAGCAACCAACTGCTTGAACTCTCCGTCGGTAACTCTGTATGGCAGGTCAAGATTAAGATCCTGTGCCGGCTGTATTCGTGGGAAGCTTATTGTATGTGGGCCCACTCCGTAGGTTTTTTGAAGGTGCAGTGCGTGTGAAACCAGACCCAAAACATCAAATCTCCAGTCATACAATCCAAAGAGGGCTCC
>JAFZFL010000202.1 GCA_017555925.1 Bacteroidales bacterium
CAAAGAACTCTATTTTGTGTCCGTTCTGGAGATATTTCCTTTCCGAAACGGGTTGCAAAGATATGTAGCTTTTTTTTACCAACCAAATATTTTTTGAAAAAAAATTCAATATTTTTATTAAATTCTTGATAATCAGCGAGAAAAATTTTTAAATATTTTCTAACTTTTTTCTGTCGGGATAAAAATGAATGCTATTTTAAGGCTATTTCTGCATTTTAAAGTAGTTATTTTACTACCTTTGCGCACTCAAATCAGACCACTTTTTGAACTGAAATGAACACTTACCTTCAAATATTTTCTTGCTTTGCAAAAATTGGGGCCTTCACAATTGGAGGAGGCTATGCAATGATTCCTATAATACAGAAGGAAGTGGTCGAAAAAAAGGGGTGGATTGAGGAGCAGGATTTTTTGGATGTGCTTGCAATTTCACAGTCGGCTCCCGGAATATTGGCAGTCAATATCTCCATTTTTCTTGGATACAGGCTCAAAGGAGTAAAAGGGAGCATTGTTGCAACACTCGGGAGCGCACTCCCCTCTTTCCTTATAATTCTTGCCATTGCCATGTTCTTTGCCGGATACCAGGAGAATCCTGCTGTAATAAAAATCTTTAAAGGTATCAGGCCGGCAGTTGTTGCCTTAATTGCAGCACCTGTCATAAACATGGCTAAAAAATCAAAACTCAATATATATACCGGAGCGGCCGCAATTGCAACAATGGCTCTCGTAGCCTTTCTTAAAGTATCCCCTCTATATATATTGTTGGCAACTGCCATTATCTTTATAAGTATAACCACTTTCAACAAAAGGAGGTCAAAATGATTTACCTGCAACTCTTTTATACCTTCTTTATAATTGGCACATTCACTTTTGGAGGCGGATATGCCATGCTGTCTTTAATACAAAATGAGGTGGTTGTAAACCATCAATGGATTACTGCCCAGGAATTTACAGACATGGTTGCCATATCGCAAATGACCCCTGGTCCAATAGGGATCAATAGCGCCACTTATGTTGGCTATGCCGTAAGCGGCAATTTTTTTGGTTCATTGGTTGCCACAATAGCTGTCACTCTTCCCTCTTTTATAATAATCCTTACAATATGCAGGTTATATATGAGATTCAAAGAGAGCAATTTCTTTGCATCGCTCATGAAATTTCTCCGTCCGGTGGTTATAGGAATGATTGCCGCAGCTGCAGCCATCCTTGTTACAGATGAAAACTTTATCGATTACACAAGCTGGCTGCTCTTTGCCTTCACTTTCATAGGAAGCCAATGGCTAAAAATAAACCCTATCCTCCTTATTGTTGTTGCAGGAGCAATAGGGTTCATAATATATTAATGTTTCAGGTCTCCAATAAAAATATCCTCTTCCCGACAGATATTTACTCTTCCTCCTCCACCTCCTCAAAAGGAATCTCCTCCACCGCTGCCGGCACAAATTTCCCATCCTTGCCAAACTTCACTTTTCTCAACATCCATGCAGCAATAAGCTCCTCAACACCATAAACGACCAGACATCCGCCAAAGAACATTGTAAGCACATCCTTTGCTGTAAATGGCTGGAAAAATAGTATTACGCCACACAATGTTATAACTATCGGGACAATGTAAAAAAAGATTGGCAACGATGCATGTCTGTTGCTTATAAAAAGGTTTATAAGTTGGCCCAAGCCCAAAAAGAGCAAAATTGCACCGAAAAGGAAAACAAGAATACTCACAAAAAAACCGGGGAAAATAAAAATAAGCAGACCAAAAAAGAGATATATAGAGACATTGAGCGAAGCAAAAGCCCTCAAAATATCTCTCTGCCGCTTACGGTCAGGCCCCATCTCCTGCACCTCCTCTCTCTCTGCCCTTATGTTTGCAAAGAGGGTTACAACTCCTATAGCTATAAGGAAAGCAGCTATCACCTTAACTATAATATTAAGCATAGAGGCAGGCCATATCAACAAAGCCATACCCATCAACAGCATAATAACGCCTCTAAAAGCAGAGGTAGTTCTGTTTGTTATAGAATAAATTACACGCATACGAATATTATTTGTCTTACACTTATCTTAATTTTCAACCAGTTACTGCATTGAACACACAAATCTACAACAAAAGTTCAAAAAAATATCTTACAATTTGTAACAACTATGCAAAATATTTATAACTTTGTGGCCAGCTATGAGAAGAAACCTTTTATACAATCTAATTATCAATGGTTTGGTAATCACCACTACATCTACAACCATTACCCCTTGGGGGGTTTAGTCTGTTATATATTCTCATTTTCATATTGTTTTTTATTACGAATGATAAAAACAATCCACAGTTAAATTAATTTCTTTTACTTTTTTATTAGTATTTCTTATAATTCATAAGCCAATTCTATTAGAAAAAGTATTAAAAACGTAATAATCTTAAAATTTATATAATATGTTAGTTTTGAAATTCGGAGGCTCATGTGTTGGAAGTATTGAGGGCCTTAACAGTTTGAAGAGTATTGTTGGAAATCATCAGAAACCTTGCATTGTTGTTGTATCAGCAATTACAGGTATAACAAATATGTTGATAGATATTTTTGAGAAAGCAGTAAGTCCGGGCAGCAAATATAAAGATGACCTTGCACTGGTAAAGGAGAAACACCTTGTACTTGCAAAAGAGATGTTGTCTGCCGACAAATATGAAGAGTTCAATGCAGAGCTTGAAGATGATTTTGAAAAACTTGAGAACCTTTTGAGCAGCGTTTCAATAATGAGGAACAATCTTAAGAATCTCGAAGACCATGTTCTCTCAATGGGTGAACAATTCTCTTCAAAAATGATTGTCAAGATGTTTGATGATGCTGTCAGAATTGACGGACGTGAACTTATTGTTACCAAGAGAAGCGGCGATGCATCACAAATTCTTTGGGATGAAACTTGCAACAGAGTAAATGCAGCTTTTGAAAACTTCAACTCACTTGCAGTTGTCCCTGGTTTCTGCGGCCGTACTCCCGACGGTTATGTTACCACTCTTGGAAGAGGAGGCTCAGACCTTTCTGCAGCAATGATTGCAGCTGCTGTTGGAGCAGAGGAGGTTCATATCTGGACAGATGTTGACGGCATGATGACCTCAGACCCTACTGTTGTAAAAGAGGCATTGACCATCCCTTCACTTTCATACGCAGAGGCAGCCGAATTGTGTCACTTTGGAGCTAAAGTACTCTTTACCCCGGCTATATGGCCAGCCATAAAGAGCAATACCCCTATAAGAATATTAAATGCCTTTAATCCTCAAAACAAAGGCACACTTATAAATAATGATGGAGGGGAGAACAATGACATGCCTGTTACTGGCATCACCCACGTTGGCCATATCTCTTTGATTACAGTATTTGGAAATGGTCTTATGGGACAGGTAGGAACCTCATACCGTCTGTTTGGTTCATTGGCAGACAAAGGTATAAACATTGTCTTCATTGCTCAGGCTTCATCTGAATACAGCATCAGTTTTGCTGTGAAGGACGAAGATGGCCAAAAAGCCCTTGACATCATTAAGAGGAACCTTGAGGCCGATGAGATTCATGGTTCATATATTGATGTAGCAATTGAAAAAGATATGGCTATAGTGGCCATAGTAGGAAAACGCATGAGAATGACTCCTGGAATATCGGCAAGAATCTTTACAGCCCTTGGAAACAATAATGTAAATGTTGTTGCAACAGCACAAGGCGGTTCGGAGCTCAATGTATCTGTAATTGTAAAAGATTCCGATGTTAAAAAAGGAGTTGAAGTTCTTCATAAAGAGTTTTTCAAATGAAAAGGATAAAAGTTTTTGCACCAGGCACCATTGCAAATATAGGTTGCGGATTTGACGTTATGGGACTCGCTTTGGATGGCGTAGGAGATTTGCTGGAAGCAGTTCTATTTGACAATCTTCAACAACTTGAACAAGAATATACAGGAGAGGTATATACCACCCCCAACTGCACCGTTTCCATAAAGAACAGCAGTAATGTTGCACTTCCAACCAACATACGGGAGAATGTTCTTACCCCCGCAATATTAAAAATGTGTGAGGAGTATGCTAAAAAGTCCAACGCTCAAAAAGAGCTCCTTCTTGGCTTCAATATTCTTGAAAAAATACGTCCCGGAAGCGGTATAGGATCAAGTGCTGCAGCCTCTGCATCGGGTGTATATGCACTCAACCAGCTTCTTGACAAGCCTTTCACAGATGATGAGCTGGTTGATTTTTCAATGGAAGGCGAAAAACTTATAAGCGGCACACCACATGCCGACAATGTTGCGCCTGCCATAATAGGAGGAGTTGTTTTTATCAGAGGATACAACCCTACAGACCTCATACGTCTGCCTGTCCCTGATAATTTCTTCTGCACAGTAGTGCATCCCCACATAACAGTAAGCACAAAGGAAGCCCGCGAAATACTTCCAAAAGCTGTCGAACGCAAAGATGCAATTACACAGTGGGGTAATGTTGGAGGGTTTGTTGCCGGACTGCTGTTGAATGACCTCGACCTGTTGGGACGCTCTGTTAAAGATGTAATAGCGGAGCCATATAGAAAAGGCTTTATTCCAGGCTATGATACCCTTAAAGAGACACTGCTCGACAAAGGCATGATTGGAGTGAACATAGCAGGCTCAGGCCCATCTGTATTTGCACTCTCAAAAAGCATGGAACAAGCAAAAGGGGCAGAAGAGATCATGAAACAACATTTCAGTTCTCAAAATATTGATTGTGAAGTATATGTAAACAAAGTTGGCAAATGCGGAGCCCGCATTGTTGAATAAGAGGTTCCAATTATAAAACTCTGAAAATATGAAATTTTATAGCACCAGAAACAGAGATAAACTATATTCATTGGAAGATGCCACCAAAATGGGACTTGCTCCCGACGGAGGTCTCTTCATGCCCGAGTACATACCGGAAGCAAATCTTGAAAAGATATTCAAACTTGCCCAGTGCTCCTTTGCAGAGATGGCATCATACTTGGCCACTCTTTTTTTCAAGAACAGCCTTACCCAGACACAAATTGAGGAGTCAATTCATAAAGCCCTCAACTTTAATGTTCCGTTAATAAAAATTGAGGACAAAAAGAAGGAGAGCCAACTCTACACATTGGAATTGTTCCATGGCCCTACATACGCCTTCAAGGATGTTGGAGCATCATGCATGGGTCAGATATTAGGTGCCCTTAACCAGAAAAAAGAGCAGAAACTCATTATACTCACTGCCACATCTGGAGATACCGGAAGTGCCGTAGCAAGAGGATTCTACAATATCCCCGGAATTGAAGTTGTTGTTCTCTTTCCCGACGGCAAAGTCAGTCCGCTCCAGGAGTGCCAGATGACAGCTTTAGGAAAAAACATAAAAGCAATTAGGGTAAACGGCACTTTTGATGACTGCCAGAGAGTTGTAAAGGAGATCTTCAACAATACTGAACTGAGGAAGAGAGTAAATGTAACATCTGCCAACTCCATTAACCTGCTCAGATGGATTCCACAGAGTTTCTACTATTTTTATGCATATTCACAATGGATTGCCATGGAGCATGTCACCACTTTCAAGAAGTTTATGAATGGAGAAGATGTCGCCCTTCCAGAAGTTACATTTGTTGTACCGAGCGGAAACTACGGAAACATCTCTGCAGGAATGCTCGCAAAAAAAATGGGTCTGCCTATTAAAGAGTTTGTGGCAGCATCCAACAGCAACGATGTATTTCCGCAATATCTTGCAACAGGCAAATATGAGCCCCGCCCGTCGGTACAGACTATTGCAAATGCTATGGACGTGGGCGCGCCAAGCAATTATGAGCGCATTCAGGTCTTGTACAACAACAGCTATCAGGAGATATGCAAAGAGATTAAAGGTTTCTCTTGCAATGATGAGCAGATTAAAGCAGCAATTGCAGAGCTATACAACAAATACGGCTATATCTCATGTCCGCATAGCGCGGTAGGCTATTTAGCCACAAAAAATTATATGAATAGCTTTGCCCAAAAGGGCGCAGAAAATCAAATTGCAAAAAACACAATATGGCTCTCTACTGCCAGCCCTGCCAAATTCAGCGAAGTAATTGAACCCGTTATAGGTACAATGCCTCATATTCCTGAACGTCTGCAGGAATTGCTGCAAAGGGATAAAAGTTCAACATCAATGGAGGCCTCCTCCGCAGATCTTGAAAAGATACTCCTGGAGTATTAGAACGCTTTGCGTATAATCTCACGCACATTGTCCGATTTACCCATTGTATAGAAGTGAATTGCTTTTGCTCCATGCTCAAGCAATTCCTTACATTGGGTTATACACCACTCCACACCCACACTATATATTTGGGCATTATCCTTACACTTCACCAGCTCCTTCATCAAATCCTGAGGCAAATCTATAGAGAAGGCCTGAGGC
>JAFZFL010000203.1 GCA_017555925.1 Bacteroidales bacterium
ATCCGTCATTGTTGGGATACTACGAAAAGTATCATTGCAGGTAAGGAACCGCCGTATGCGGATCCGCATGTACGGTGGTGTGAGAGGTCGGAAAACGAAAGTAGGAGGAAAACCTACTTTTGTTTTCCTCCTACTCGATTTCACCTCACACTCAATCGAGAGCAGGTGTGGGGGCAATTTTCTGCTGTTTGCTTGTCTTTTATTCTTCTGCAGATTGGACTTAACGGTATTTTATGTAATTTTGCTGTCAATTTATTATGCTAATTTGGCATAATTTATTCAATAAACAGTGTAATTGATTGAATAGGTGATGATAAGCAGAGTTCCAAAGTGTGAGATAATTAAGAGATTGAAAGAGCGTATCCTTATCCTTGATGGTGCTATGGGTACGATGATTCAGAGGGAAGCTCTTTCAGCTGAGGATTTTAGAGGCGGTACAGGCAATAATGATATTCTAAATATTACCCGTCCGGATATAATTGAAAAGATACATGGTGAGTATATTGAGGCGGGTGCCGATATTATTGAGACAAATACTTTCAGCAGTACGGCGGTTTCTCAGCAGGAGTATGGTTGTGCCGACATTGCCTATGAGTTGAATCTTGAGGGCGCACGTATTGCCAGAAGGGCTGCACTTGCTGCCAAGGAGAGTTTGGGTAGGGATGTGCTTGTTGCCGGCTCTATGGGTCCTACAATCAAGATGTTGTCATTCTCTCCAGATGTGAACAGACCGGAGTATCGCGCAATTGATTTTGATACTATGGTTGAGGCTTACAAGGTACAGGTTGCCGGATTGTTGGATGGTGGGGTTGATCTGTTTCTTGTGGAGACAGTTTATGATGGTCTTAATGCAAAAGCTGCGCTTTATGCAATATCAAAGGTACAGGAGGAGAGGGGTACAGATGTGCCAATAATGGTTTCAGCAACGATAAATGACAGAAGCGGCAGATTGTTGAGCGGTCAAATGACTGATGCGCTTTTTACAACGTTGTCCCATTATAATGTATTGAGTTTCGGATTGAATTGCTCTTTTGGGGCGGCAGAGCTGATGCCGTTCATGGAGCAGTTGTCTGATGCTGCCTTTGGCGGAAAGGGTGTGCCATGTTTCATGAGCATCTATCCGAATGCAGGTCTTCCTAATGAGATGGGCAAGTATGATGAGTTGCCCCAGTTTACAGCTGCACATATTAAAACAATTGCCGATAAAGGGCTTATAAATATAGCCGGCGGTTGTTGTGGTACAACTCCGAATCATATAAGGGCTATAAAGGAGGCATTGGCAGATGCCGCTCCAAGAAAAGTAGGGCAGAGAGGTGTTTTGAGTGAGAATAATGATTTGTGGGTTAGTGGTTTGGAGAATCTGCTCATAAATAAAAGCAAGAATAATTTCATTAATGTGGGTGAGCGTACGAATGTGGCAGGCTCGGCAAAATTTGCCAAACTTATACGTGCCAAGGAGTATGCTCAAGCTGCAGATATTGCCCGCAAACAGATAGAGGAGGGAGCTACCATAATAGATATAAATATGGATGATGCCATGCTTGACAGCGCTCAGGAGATGGCAACATTTGTAAGGTATATAAGTAATGATCCGGATATTGCCAAAGTGCCGTTTATGATTGATTCATCTGATTGGAACACCATTTTGGCAGGTTTGAAGAATAGTCCGGGAAAATGTATAGTAAACTCATTGAGCCTTAAAGAGGGAGAAGAGGAGTTTGTAAGAAAGGCAAAGGAGATTTATCTGCTTGGTGCTGCAGTTATTGTTATGGCATTTGATGAGCAGGGACAGGCGGTTACTTATGAACGCAAGATTGAGATTTGTGAAAGGGCATACAACCTTCTTACACAAAGGGTAGGATTTGCACCGGAGGATATTGTTTTTGATGTGAATGTGCTTACAGTAGCTACCGGACTTGAAGAGCATAATGATTATGCCGTTGATTTTATAAAAGCGGTAGCCTGGATAAAGGAGAATCTTCCTGGATGCAAGACTTCTGGCGGTATATCAAATCTCTCATTTGCATTCAGAGGAAATAATAGGGTCAGGGAGGCAATGCATTCGGTATTCCTGTATCATGCAATTAAGGCTGGCCTTGATATGGCAATTGTGAATCCCGGAATGTTGCAGGTATATGATGAGATTGAGCCTGAATTGTTGAGAAGGGTAGAGGCGGTTGTGCTTAATGATGTGTCAATTTTAAAGGTTAATGACAAGGATGGCAATCAGGAGGAAGAGAATAACTTGTCGCCTACGGATTTGCTTATTGAGCTTGCCCAGCAGTTGAAGGAGGAGGATTTGGCTCTTAAGGCCCTTAAGGAGAGTGGTGCTGCCATGCCTCAGAAAGAGGAGTTGTGGAGAGAGAAGAGCCTGGAGGAGAGATTGTCGTACTCACTGGTTAAGGGTATTACTTCTTATATGCAGGAGGATATTGCCCTTGCTTTGGAAAAATATTCAAATCCGGTAGAGATTATTGAAGGGCCGCTTATGGAGGGTATGGATAGGGTAGGAACTCTCTTTGGAGAGGGCAAGATGTTTTTGCCACAAGTAGTTAAGAGTGCCAAAGCAATGAAGGTTGCCGTAACAATATTGGAACCTGAAATAGAAAAGTACAATGCTCTTAATAGTGCTGGAGGCAAGAGCGGTAAGGTTATATTGGCAACGGCTAAAGGCGATGTGCACGATATAGGAAAGAATATTGTGGCAATAGTTCTTGCATGCAATAATTTTGAGGTCATTGATTTGGGAGTAATGGTAGATAATGCCGTCATTCTTGAGGAGGCCATCAGGCATAAGGCAGATATAATAGGTATAAGCGGTCTTATTACACCATCGTTGGAGCAGATGGAGAATCTTTGCAGACTATTGGAAGAGAATAAGGAGAGATTGGAGGAGGCTGTTGGTCACAAAGTGGTATTGAGTGTTGGAGGTGCAACAACGTCGGCAGTGCATACAGCTGTAAAATTGGCTCCTCTATATAGCCATTGTGTGGTTTATGGAAGTGATGCTTCAAGAACGGCAGGAATATATAAGAGATTAATGCAGGATAAAGGAGGTTATATTCCTTCAATAAAAGATGAACAGCAGAAGTTGAGATATTTATATAATGGCAAGAGATCAGATGAAGTGCCGGTTGAGGAGGCCCGCAAACTTGCTCCACTCTATCCGATGGAGAGTTTCTTGCAGCCGAAAGAGTATGGAGAGAATAATCTGTATGTCTCAAATATAAATGTCAATGAGTTGCTTCCATTTGTAGATTGGACCCAATTCTTCAATTTCTGGGGTTTCAAAGGTGTCTATCCTAATGTGCTCTATACATCAAATGAGAGTGGCCAGGAGGCAGAGTCGCTCTTCCAGCAAGCTATGGATTGTGTGGCCGGTATATCTGTGGGTAATGAGTTTCAGGTGAGTTCTATGGTCAAGTTCTTTGATGCGTTCTCGGAGAACGAAGAGATTGTTGTTGTAGAGAACTATTCCGGCGATAAGGAAGAGGAATCCAACAGCAGTTTGGAAGAGAGTGATGGAACTGTTATGGCTGAGAAGTTGATAGAGGTTGCTGGCCGCAAGGAGTTGTGCAGATTCAAAATGCCACGTCAGCAGAAGAGTGGCAGTGACCATTTGAGTGGTGCAGACTATTTCCCTAAAGCTCCATATACCTCAAAACTTGGAATGTTGGTAGTGAAAGTGGAGGATTTGAGGGCAGGAGAGTTTGACCATAAAGATTTTGAGTATCTGCTCAGACAGAGTCTCTGCGCACGTTTTGCAGAGGCTATGGCACAATGGACAACCGCACAGGTGGCAATGGAACAGAATATTATAAGGGTGGCCTTCGGTTACCCAATGTCTCCCGACCATTCAGGAAAGGGAAGCCTGTTTGACATTACAGGGGCTGCCGGAAGGATGGGTATGGAGTTGACAGAGAGTTTTGCAATAAAGCCATCAACATCTGTTTGTGCATTACTTATAGCGCATCCGCAAGCAAAATATTTTGATATGAATTAATAAAGATCCGTATACATGAAAGTTATTGATATTTTAAAAGGTGATCATAAACCCTTTGCGTCTTTTGAACTTGTACCGCCACTGAAGGGTAGTGATATAAATAAACTTTATGCATCAATTGAGCCTCTTATGGAGTTCAATCCTCCATTTATAAACATGACAGCTCATAGAGATGAGACGGAGTATCGCCAGACTCCCGACGGTTCTTTTAAAAAAATAACTGTAACAAAGCGTCCTGGCTCCGTAGCAATTGCAGCAGCTATCATGAAGCGCTTTAATGTTGAGGTTGTGCCGCATCTTATATGTGGCGGATCTACCAAGTGGGAGATAGAGAATACTTTATTGGATTTGAATTTCCTTGATATTCAAAATGTTGTAGCATTGCGTGGCGATGCTGTTCCCGGAGAGAAATATTTTACTCCTACTCCTGAAGGTCATATTCACAGTAATACACTTGTGTCTCAGATAAATAATATGAACAATGGTATTTATCTCGACAGTACACTTAAAGATGCGGTGCCAACAAATTTCTGTATTGGTGTTGCCGGTTATCCCGAAAAGCACTGCGAAGCCCCCAACCTGGATATGGATATTGCCAATCTCAAGCAGAAGGTTGAGGCTGGGGCGCACTATATAATTACCCAGATGTTTTTTGACAACAGCAAATTCTTCAGATTTGTTGAGAAGTGCAGGGCTGCAGGAATAACTGTTCCAATCATTCCTGGTCTTAAGCCAATATCTACGCATAAACATATTGAGCTGTTGCC
>JAFZFL010000204.1 GCA_017555925.1 Bacteroidales bacterium
AACCTGACCACCATAGCCAACAGAAACAAACCAATTGTCAAAAAATCTGTTAGTCAAATACGGACCTCTCTTTGTCTTCTCTACAGTTGTTACAGCTTCTTGTGCATAAACAAAAACGCTTGACAACAAGATTACTGATAATAAAAATAGTTTTCTCATATGAATAAAATGTTAGTTATTTGTCTATTTCTTAAAGGTATCTTTCAAACCTGTTGTTTTATTGAATACCGCTTTCTCCGGAGTAGAGTCCTTATCCAAAATAAAGTAACCCAATCTCTCAAACTGCACAGCTATTCCGCTATTGTCCTCCAACAATGCAGGCTCCGCATAACCGGAAACAATATTCATCGAGTCAGGATTCAAATACTCCTTATAATCCTTACCCTCCGGAATAGCATCCATAAACGGTTCAGTAAAGAGTCTGTCCACCAATCGTACCTCAACCTCTTTGGCATGCTCTACAGATACCCAATGAATTGTACCCTTAACCGAACGCCACTCACCTGCACCAGGTTTTGAAGTAGGATCATAAGTACATCTTATCTCTGTAATGTTTCCATTTTCATCCTTAATAACCTCCTCGCACTTGATTATGTAAGAGTATTTCAAACGAACCTCTCCACCAGGTTTCAGGCGGAAGTACTTTTTAGGAGGCTCTTCCATAAAGTCATCACGCTCAATGTAAAGCTCACCTGTAAATGGAACTATTCTCTTGGCACCGTCGGGATCTGCAGGATTAAGTGGGGCTGCAAACTCCTCCACCTTTCCTTCAGGCCAGTTTGTAATTACCAGTTTTACAGGATCAAGAACAGTCATATATCTGTTTGAACGCTTGTTCAAATCCTCCCTTACACACCACTCAAGCAAAGAAAGGTCTATTGTATTGTCACGTTTTGCAACACCAACTTTCTCTGCAAACAATCTTATACTTTCAGGAGTATAGCCTCTGCGGCGGATACCGCATATTGTTGGCATACGGGGATCGTCCCAACCTGTAACGAAATTGTTTCTCACAAGCTCAAGAAGCTTTCTCTTGCTCATTACAGTATATGTAAGATTCAATCTTGCAAACTCATACTGGTGAGAAGGGAAAATTTCGAGTTTCTCAATGAACCAGTCATACAAAGGACGGTGAACATCAAACTCAAGTGTACAGATCGAGTGTGTAATACCCTCTATTGAATCGCTCTGGCCATGCGCATAGTCGTACATAGGATAAATGCACCATTTGTCTCCTGTCCTATGATGATGCGAATAATTTATCCTGTACATCAAAGGGTCTCTGAACATCATATTCGGGTGCGCCATATCAATTTTTGCACGCAAAACCTTCTCTCCCTCCTTATATTTGCCCTCTCGCATCTCCTGGAACAATTTAAGGTTCTCCTCAACGCTTCTCTCCCTGTACGGACTGTTCACTCCCGGCTGGCTTACAGTTCCCCTATTGGCACGAATCTCCTCCTGACTCTGGTCATCAACGTATGCAAGACCTTTACGTATCATCTCGCACGCCCACTCATATAACTGCTCAAAATAGTCAGATGCATAAAACTCATTGGCCCACTCAAAACCGAGCCATTTTACATCCTCCTTGATGGAATCCACATACTCCACATCCTCCTTGGTAGGGTTTGTATCATCAAAACGGATATTTGTTTTTCCACCATACTTCTTGGCAAGGCCAAAGTTAAGGCAGATACTTTTTGCATGACCTATATGCAGATAACCATTCGGCTCAGGCGGGAAACGGGTCAAAATAGACCTATGCTTGCCTGTAGCCAAATCGTTTTCAATAATCTCTTCAAGAAAATTCAATTGACGCTCAACTGATTGCGCCTCTGTATTCTTAATCTCTTCCATTTCAAAAAATTTAACTCACAAATATAGATATTTTATACCACTTTTTTCCCAAAACAGGAATAAATATGTACCTTCGCAACGAATTTTATAGAGAAATATCCATTATGATAAAATCAATGACCGGTTACGGCAAGTCTGAATGCCTGCTTCCCGACGGAAAGATTACTTTTGAAATAAGGTCACTTAACGGCAAAAACGCAGACATCAGCATAAAATCATCTGTTATTCCACGTGAAAAGGAACTGGAAACAAGACAATTCATTGCAAAAGAGCTGCAGCGTGGCAATATTGACCTTTTTGCTTCAATTGAACAAAATGCATCTACAAACGCAAAAACCATAAACAAAGAGATATTCCTTGAATACTACAAACAGATTGCAGCTATACAGAACTCTCTTGATTACGAATGCGATGCCACCGGATTATTCTCAACAATCATAAAATTGCCGGATGTAATGGAGATTCCAAAACAAGAGATTACAGAGGAGGTTTGGGAGAGTATGTTCAAAGCTGTAAAACAAGCGGTATCTGCTCTGAATGAGTTCAGAGAAAAAGAGGGAGCTATTCTATATAATGACGTTACAGGCAGGGTTGCACTCATAGAGTCCTATGTTTGTGAAGTTGAGAAGTATGAAAAAGAGCGTACCGACAGTGTTAAGGAGCGTTTGAGAAGCCGCATAGAAGAACTTGGCGTCTCTCCGGATGAGAACAGACTTGAACAGGAGATTATCTATTATCTGGAAAAGCTTGACATAAACGAAGAGAAGGTTCGTTTGCGCCAACACTGCAAATACTTTATGGATACAATCAACAACGAACCTTGCCCAGGCAAAAAACTTGGATTTATTGCTCAGGAGATGGGACGTGAGATTAACACAATGGGATCAAAGGCAAACCACGCCACCATTCAGCAATGGGTGGTTAAGATGAAAGATGAACTTGAAAAAATAAAGGAGCAGTCACTCAACATCCTTTAGGACCTACTGCATCTTTGCCAGATGTTCCAGCAGTTCCCTCTTGTATATTTCAGACTCCTTGAGAGGGAACATCTCCAAAGAGTAGTTGATCCATTTGAGCGCAAGTTCAAACTGTTCGAGCATTTCACAACCTACAGCAATATTGTATGCAGCAAATGCTGCCTTTTTGGAATCTTTTGAAGTGGCAAACTTCATCCATATTTCAATTGCATCACGCCAAAGGAACTCCTCTGCAAGCACATAAGCATCCTCCCATTGGGTATTGCCCTCATAGGTCAACAGAATCCGTTGCTGTGTTACCCAGTGGTGAGACAGGAGTTTTGCCAACTCTTTACCGATATGTTTTGAGACTTCAGGAAGTCTCCTTGCCACCACGCCACCTATATTAGTTTCTGAAACAGATGAATCTACAAAGAGATATAACGTATCAGCCACCAACGAAGTATGCAGTCTTACAATGTCTCTTCCTTTGAAGATATCCATACCTACAGTATACGGCAGTGTCACATTATAACCGTCATATCCTTCATATAGAGATAAAGGTTCGGTTGAATAGTTTGTAAATTTTATGCTGTTCATAAAAAAGAGCAAATCTGCACCGGTATCAACAGAGAGGCTCTTTACAAAGTCCCTGTCATACACTCTGTTTCCCTCAGAATCATAATTCCAGTAATCCTCTGCAGCTACTGCATATACCGGAACATCTCCAGATGAAAGCCCTTTATCAGCCTCAAGCTGTTCTGCAAAACCTATTGCTACATTGCCAACTCTTACGCTATCATGTCTACCCTCTCCAACTACTGAAAAGAGAGCCATATTCTCTTCCTCTACAGGTATATCCAATGTAGCATTCCTTCGTACTTCAACATTCAAATACCTTATCTGAGGGGCACAACTTGCTGTCATGGCAACTGCAGCAAGAGCTGCCAAACCAAATATCCTGAATCT
>JAFZFL010000205.1 GCA_017555925.1 Bacteroidales bacterium
GCGAAACTTCTGATATGTAAATAGGAGAAACAATGGAAACAATACCAATTCCAACACCACCAACAATTCTGTAGGCAACAAGCTGGTCAAATGTTCCGCATACTGTACAGCCTATAGCTGAAATGCTGAACAAGGCAGCTGAAATGAGCATTGTAACTTTTCTTCCCAAATAGTCGCTTAGTGTTCCTGCTACAAGCACTCCGGCAATTGATCCTATAAGTGCGCATCCTACATACCAGCCCTCTTTCATATCTGAAAGGGAGAATTGGTTCTTTACAATTTCTGTTGTGCCGGAAATTACGGCTGTATCATATCCGAACAATATGCCACCGATGGCTGCAACAACAGCCATAAAGATGACATATCCCATATTCATACTCTTATTCATAACATTAAATATTGAAATACTCTCTATACCTATTATATAAGTTACCTGCCGCGCTGTATACAGATTGAGGACTCATAAAGTGTGAGAACTCAAATGTAATGGCTTTATCATATCCTGCTCTCTTTGCAGCCTCAAGTTTCATTCTGAGTTTGTCAAATTTGATTGGCAGGAAGTTGATAGGCATATCACGGTCAAATGTCTCTGCATTGGTCCAGCATTTCATACCCCATCTGTCTGCCATTTTTTTGTTTACCTCAAAGAAGATGTCAAGCTCATCATAATCTATGTGTCCGTCCTGGAAAGCTACTGCATCCACAACATCGTGAATTCCTTCAAAAATTTCGTTCCACTCCCTTTCGTGCTCTTCAACGGATACAGCATTGTCATTTACCTTTTTGTTGGTGCCCATAATGGCTTTCTTTCCGTCAATCCAAGGAGAGATGAATACAGGCAAGCCACCGGATACATCTTTACACTGTTTTCCCATTGCGTGGAAACCTTTTACCGCACCTTTTGTCTGACGGCTGATTTCAGTACTGATATACCATCCTCCAAAACTGTCATATTTCTTTCCATACATATTCCATACCTCATCTATGACAAATTTGTTGTCTTCAATCTCATAGCTCATATCTTTGGTATCCCAGTATTTGCCTGAATCATATAGGCCAAGGTAGAATTTCATGCCATATTTCTGTGCAAGGCGGCAGAACATATCTATCAAATCAACAGATGGCATATAACAACCCTTCTTCAAAAGGTATGGTGAAGGGTATGTAATGAATTTTCTATATCCGCACCTTATATCTATAACGGTATCTATACCTATAGATTTCATATATGCAAAATCCTGGTCCCACTCTTTTTCTCCCCAATTCTGGTGAGGTATGTCGTGTGAGATTTCGTCAAGGAATGTTCCTGTAATCTGAAGTCCGTTGGCTTTGGGAACAATTAGGGTGCTCTCTGGTGTTACAATCAGATTTTCTTCACTCTTATTGCTGCAACCTGTAAGAGATCCCATCATTGATGGAGCCACTACGGCGCCGGCTGCTGCAAGGCCGGCTGTTTTTAGGAAAGATCTTCTATCACTCATATAACTTAAAATTTATTTTTGCGAATATATGTATTTTTACTAAAAAATTAAAATTAAATGGTTTGTTTTTAATTTTTTTTAATAATTGATATTATAATTTGTAAATATTATAAAAAATATTGTAGATTTGCATTTGGTAAATTACAATTAGTGGCGTTTTATGATAAAATTTATTAATTCATTATTTTTAGTGCTCTCTGTATCAGCACTTTTAAGTTCCTGTGTAACTGAGAAACAGGAGTGTAACCAAAATTATATGTGGTTTGATTGTGAGGCAAATTATAAAACTTTGTCTACTCCTGATTCAATCAGATTCTATATTCAGAAGTGTAAGGATATAGGTTTTGACAATGTGGTGGTTGATGTAAAATCAATAATGGGAGAGGTTTTGTACAATAGTAGCATTGCTCCTTATATGGGTGATTGGGAAGGCGTAGAGAGAAGCCGTGATTATGATATGATGCAATACTTCATTGATTATGGTCACGAGATAGGTGTAAAAGTTTTTGCTTCACTGAATGTTTTTGCAGGTGGGCACAACTATTTTGACAGAGGTATAATATATGGCGACAAAGCTCATTGGCAATCTATATGCTATGATAAGGGACAGCTTGTACCAATCTCATCTATAAAGACCAATTATAATGGTATGCTTAATCCTGCCAATCCTGAAGTTCAGGAGTATCAGTTGGACATTCTTAAGGAGTTTGTTGCAAAATATCCAGAGTGTGACGGTCTTATCTTTGATAGAGTACGTTTTGACGGTGTTACATCAGACTTCAGTGAACTGTCAAAAAAACTTTTTGAGGAGTATGCTGGTGTGCAGGTTGAGAACTTCCCTGAAGATATTCTCAGCTGGTATGATGAGCAGGGCAAGTTGCGTGAAACTTGGGCTCCGGGAAAATATGGCAAGAAGTGGATTGAGTGGAGAGCAAGCATCATTCACGATTTTGTTGTAAAGGCCCATAATGAACTTAAGGCAATAAATCCTAATCTTATTATAGGTGATTACACAGGTGCCTGGTATCCTACATATTGGCAACTTGGTGTAAACTGGGCAAGCAGAACTTTTGATCCGTATCAGGTAGATGAGTATAAAGCCTGGGCTACTGAAGATTACTATAAGACAGGATATGCAGAGGAACTTGATGTATATATGACTGGCCTTTACTATTCAATGATTACTAAAGATGATGTTGACAAAGCAACAGGTGTAGTTGGACAAAGAAGTGAGGCAGGAATGGACAACAGCCTTACATATTGTTATTCGGTAGAGGGCGGTGCAGAGATAGCAAAGGAGATAACAAAAGGAGTGGTGCCTGTTATAGGATCAATTTATGTAGAGCAGTATATAAGTGATTTTACACCGTTCGGTCCTGCAGTTGAGCAGGCTCTCAAGAGTACAGAGGGTGTAATGATATTTGATATTGTGCATCTTAACAAACATAAACTTTGGGATGTGTTGGAAAATGCAATGAAAACTGAAAAATAATTTATAAAACTATAACTTATGAAATCTATTTTTAGAACTCTATTGGTTACACTATTACTCTTTATGGGGTGTGGGACTATTTTAGCTCAGTCTCAAGTCTCATTGAGCGGTGTAGTCACCGATACCAACGGCGAGCCATTGGTAGGAGTGTTTGTTCTCGTTCAAGGAACAAGTAACGGTAAAACAACAGACCTTAATGGTTATTATGAACTTAAAAATGTTAAGGAGGGAAACACTGTTGAATTCTCTTTTACAGGAATGAAGACTGTAACATACGTTTACGACGGTAAGAGAGCCGTTTATAATGTAGTGCTTGAGGAGGATATTGATGTTTTAAGTGAAGTCATTGTGGTTGGTTATGGTACACAGAAGAAATCGTCTCTTACAAGTGCCGTTTCTGTTATGAAAGGTGAGGAGCTTATGAAAGCCCCTTCAACCAATGTTTCACAGCTTCTTGCAGGACGTCTTCCAGGTATCTCTTCTGTACAGGAGTCAGGTGAGCCGGGTCTTGACCAGGCTGCCATCAGAATCAGAGGATCAGTAAATGGTGTCTCTTATGTTGTTGACGGTTTCCCTGTAGCAAACATCAATGATATAGATCCTAATGATATTGAGAGCGTTTCAGTTCTTAAGGATGGTGCTTCAGCTGCTGTTTATGGTCTTCAGGCTTCCGGTGGTGTGATTATCATTACAACCAAGAAAGGAGATAAAGGCGGTACAAAGATTACTTACAATGCCTCATTGGGAGCATCACTTAATGCCAACTTCCCTAAATTTATGGATGGCCCTCAATTTGCCTATTACTATAACGTGGCACAAATGATGGACCAGCTTGCGTCAGGTGCAATTAAAGATGAGAGCGAGTATGTTCCATACTTTACATCAGAGCAGGTTGCAATGATGACAAACGGTGATCCTACAGATGGTTGGGATAATGTAAACTATATCGATAAAGTATTCGGTACAGGTTTTACCCAAAAACACAATGTGACAGTTCAGGGCGGTAATGACAAGACCCGTTATTTTACCTCATTCGGTTTCCTTGGACAAAAGGGTAATATTGACAATTACAATTACGACAGATATAATCTTCGTGCAAACATAGAGAGTGATTTTGCAAAGAATTTCCACTTCAACTTGGGTGTTTCAGGTGTATTCTCAAACCGTAGCACTCCTGCATTCTCTACTGGTGGTTCTGAGATGGGATCTGAGACAGGTTGGCTTTCAATTGCAAACCAGACAATCATGATGCACCCATATCTTCCTGAGAAGATGGACGGACTTTATACAGCATCTCAGAAAAAGAATACAGGACTTCCTCAGAGTCCGCTTGCTGCTATTTATGAGTCGGGATACAAGAAGACCAGAGCAATGGATGTATCAGCAAATGTTGCACTTTCATACGATGTTCCATGGGTTGAGGGATTGAAGATTAAAGTTTCAGGTTCATTCGACTATGGTACATCTTACAACAAAAACTTGAATACTCCATATTATGTGATGTGTTACAGTGCAGGACAATATGTCAAGATGCAGGATCCTCGCGGTGTTGGTAACGGTGTGGAACTTGGAGAGGGTTCAACATACTCACAAGGAATGGTTGGTCAGGGTAGTATCTCTTATGTTAACTCATTCGGCAAACACAATATCGACTTGTTGGCTCTTGCTGAGGTACGTGATTCTAAAGGAAATAACCTGTCGGGATA
>JAFZFL010000206.1 GCA_017555925.1 Bacteroidales bacterium
ACATTGGTTGACGTTCCTGGTTTCTTGCCTGGTTCACAACAGGAGTATGGTGGAATTATCCTACACGGTGCAAAACTTCTTTATGCTTACGGTGAGGCTACTGTTCCTAAAGTTACAGTTGTATTGCGTAAAGCATACGGTGGAGCTTACTGTGTGATGAGTTCTAAACACTTGAGAGGTGACATCAACTACGCTTGGCCTTCAGCAGAGATTGCCGTAATGGGTCCATCTGGAGCTATTGGCGTTCTTTACAGCAAAGAGATGAAAGAGGCTGCCGATCCTGCAGCATTTGCAGCAGAGAAAGAGAAAGAGTACAGAGATGCATTCGCTAACCCATACAATGCAGCAAAATATGGCTACATCGATGACGTTATCGAGCCTCGTAACACTCGTTTCCGCGTAATCCGCGCTCTTCAACAGTTGGCTACCAAGAAATTGACCAACCCAGCTAAAAAGCACGACAACCTTCCTCTATAATTAAAAAACATAAAAGATGAAGAAATATTTTAAATTATTCATATTGTTGGGAGTTCTGTCTTGTGCTTCTTCTGCCTTTGCTCAGAACATTTCCGATATGCGTTTGAACGAGGTTGTCGTTACAAACACAGAGGGATTTGAGGATGACTATGGTTACAGAAGCGGTTGGATTGAACTTTTCAACACATCATACGGTACAGTAAATATTGCGGGATGTTACCTTTCAACAGACCCCAATAATCTTACTATGTACATGATTCCTAAAGGTGATGTACTTACTCAAATAGCTCCTCGCCAGCACACACTATTCTGGGCAGATGGAGTTAAAGAGAAAGGAACATTCCACGTAAGCTTCAAGCTTGACGGTGCTAAAGAGGTATTCTTTGTATCTACAGACGGTAAAACTATTGTAGACAAAGTAGTTCTTCCACAATTGGATACAAATCAATCTTATGCAAGAAAAGTTGATGGTGAAGGAAGTAATAAAGTTGAGGGCTTTGTATACAAATCGTATAATAAGTCTGTTAAGGCAAAATTAAATGAGGCTGACCCTACAGTTGAGGGTTGGGTAATTTGTGAGAATCCTACTCCAAGTACAAACAACCTAACATTGGATGGTGTATCTAAGGCATCATTAATGCAAGAGGCTGACTCGTGGGGTATTTTCTTGACCCTTACAGCTATGGCAGTTACATTCCTTTCATTGATAGTATTGTATATAATCTTCAAACAAATTGGCAAGTTCCATATCAGAAAGAAATCTGAGAATGCAAAAGAGGCTACCAAAAATGTTGCAAACAGTTCAAAAGCAGATACTTCAGGACAAGTTTCTGCAGAGACCTATGCAGCAATTTCAATGGCAATGCACTTGTACAAGATTGACAATGAGGCTCACGACTTTGAGACTACAATTCTTACTATCAACAAAGAATCAAAATCTTACTCACCTTGGAGTTCTAAAATTTACACTTTGAGAGAGACTCCGCAACTAAACAAAAGAAAATAATTAAATTAAGAAAACTGATGAAAGAATATAAATTGAAAATTAATGGTAATGACTATGCTGTTACCATTAACGAAGTAGATGATAATATTGCTGAGGTTGAGGTAAACGGAACTCCTTTTAAAGTAGAGTTTGAGAAACCTATTACCAAGAAACCTGCTGCAACTGTTGTTGCAAAACCTGCTCCTAAAGCAGCTGGTGCTGCTCCTGCAGCAGTTGTTGCAAAACCTGCTGCCGCTTCAGGTGCAGGTGAAACTGTAACTTCACCACTTCCAGGCGTTATCCTTGAGGTTAGCGTTAAAGTTGGCGACGCTGTTAAGAAAGGCCAGAAAGTAATGGTTCTTGAGGCTATGAAAATGGAGAACGTTATTGAGGCTACTGCAGACGGTACAGTAACAGCAATTAAAGTTGATAAAGGTGATTCAGTACTTGAGGGTGCTCCACTTGTAATAATTGGATAATTATGATTTACGAAGCTAATATTTTAGATAACTTAAGCCAATTCTTTATGTATACTGGATTTGCCAATGTTACTGTTGGTCACGTCCTTATGATTCTTATTGGATTGGTGTTCATATACTTGGCCATCACAAAAGACTGGGAGCCTATGCTTCTTGTTCCAATTGGCTTTGGTATAATCATTGGAAACATTCCATTGTTTTCAGGACTCCAGGTTGGTGTATATGAAGAGGGTTCTGTATTGAACATTCTATATCAGGGTGTAAGACAGGGCTGGTATCCACCACTAATTTTCTTGGGTATTGGTGCAATGACAGACTTCTCTGCATTGATTTCTAACCCTAAACTTCTATTGATTGGTGCTGCTGCACAATTTGGTATCTTTGGCGCATATATGGCAGCTTTGGCTCTAGGTTTTGGAGCTGCAGAGGCTGGTGCTATTGGTATTATTGGTGGTGCAGATGGTCCTACCGCTATCTTCCTAGCCGGTAGACTTGCTCCGGATTTGATGGGTGCCATTGCAGTATCTGCATACTCATATATGGCATTGGTTCCTGTAATCCAGCCGCCAATTATGAAACTTCTTACAACTGAGAAAGAGCGTCTTATCAAGATGAAAGCTCCAAGAGCCGTATCCCCTACTGAGAAGAAATTGTTCCCTATCGTAGGATTCCTTCTAACAGCATTCATCGTTCCTTCAGGTATTCCTCTATTGGGTATGTTGTTCTTTGGTAACCTTATCAAAGAGTCTGGCGTTACCAAACGTCTTGCAACAACAGCAAGCGGTCCGATTATCGACGTTATTACTATCCTTATTGGTATTACTGTAGGTTGCTCAACTCAAGCAGACAAATTCCTGCAATGGAGTTCAGTTAAGATTTTCATCCTTGGTGCATTCTCATTTGTTATTGCAACATTTGCAGGTGTATTGTTTGTGAAATTCTTCAACTTGTTCTTGAAAGAGGGCAACAAAATCAACCCGCTTATTGGTAACGCAGGTGTATCAGCCGTTCCGGATGCTGCACGCGTATCAAATAACGTAGGTTTGGAGTTTGACAAGAGCAACTATCTATTGATGCACGCTATGGGTCCTAACGTAGCAGGTGTTATTGGTAGTGCCGTAGCAGCAGGTATCCTGCTTGCATTCCTTGGCTAATACATTAAAGTATTCAACCATATTGAAAAGGGTAATCCACAACGGGTTACCCTTTTTTTCTTATATCTCCCATCGTAGCGAACCGTGAATTAAGTTTAAAAAGGCAATTTTTGTCAAATAACTTATTAAAAGTTAGCACCTTTTATCAAATAAATTTCTTAACTTTGGTTTTTCTAAAATTTTAGGAGGTAAACCATATGCAAAATAAACTACAGGAGCTTACAGACAAGCTGTATAATGAAGGTTTGTCTAAAGGCAAGCAAGAGGCAGAGCAGATGAAAGCCAATGCTAAAAATGAGGCTGCGCAGATAATAGCACAAGCCAAAGAAGAGGCAGAAGCTATAATCAAAAAGGCTCAAGAAGATGCGGCAGAACTTAAATCAAAGACTGAGAATGATATCAAAATGGCCTCTTCTCAGGTTTTCACTGCTGTAAAACAGCAAATTGAGAGTGCTATTGTAGCCAAGACTCTAAAATCGGTTAAAGAGGCATCTCAAGAGGTTGAATTCATGAAATCTATACTTACATCAATTGTTACAGCATTCAATCCTGCGTCATCTGACCCTGTTGCCCTTGATGTAATTCTTCCTGCAGAGAAGAGAGCGGAGTTGGAAGCCTTTGCTCAAGAGAAACTTGCTTCTATCTGCAAAGCCGGCCTTGATATCCAATTCAGCAAAAATATTTCAGGTGGCTTTAAGATTGGTCCTAAAGGTGAAGGCTATATGATAAGCTTTACCGATAAAGATTTCGAAAATATAATTGCAGAATATCTGAGACCTAAAACTAAAGAGCTGCTTTTTGGATAGCAAAACAGACTTATAATTCAAAAGAAAAACAATACTGGGAAATTATCACTACCTTATTGCCGGCTTGCCTGAACTTATCCTTAATTCCGACAACAAAGGATTCAATTACGATGCTGTAAGGGAATCTGTCTATAACAGCAGCGAAGATAAGGACAGACGCTTCATTGAGTGGTTTGATTTTGGAACACAGGAGGAGAACCTTACTCCCCATTTCTACAAGGCTGCAATGAAGAGCAAAAATAATTTCATAAGAAAATATTTTGCCCTTGATCTTGAAATCAGAAACAGAAAAGTTGATTTTATTGCAGAAAAACTTGGTAAGGAAGCAGATGGTTACAAAGTTCTGTCAAACATGCAAACAGATCTTGAACTGTCTGAAGCACAACTTCAAAGATTGAGTGAGATATTCGCCAACAAGAATATCCTTGAGAAAGAGCAGCAACTCGATAAGTTCAAATGGGACTTCATAACAGATTTGAATCCATACGGAGTCTTTAATATGGATATTATCCTTGCTTTTCTTGCTAAAGGAAAACTTATAGACAGATGGAACAAACTCGACAGCGAAGCAGGCAGAGAGATGTTCCGCAAGCTGGTAGATGAAGTAAGAGGCACATTCAAGGGAATAGAAAATAAAACAATAGAATAAACATATGAATACCACAGGAAAAGTTACGGGCATCATTGCCAACCTGATTACAGTAGAGGTAAACGGGCCCGTTGCACAAAATGAAATATGCTATATAAAGCTTGGAGACACCAGGCTTATGGCAGAGGTCATAAAGGTAAACGGCAAAAGCGCATCAGTGCAGGTTTACGAAAGCACACGTGGTGTAAAGAAGGGAAATGACGTTGAGTTTATGGGGCATATGCTTGAAGCAACCCTTGCTCCTGGCCTTCTTTCAAGCAACTACGACGGTTTGCAGAACAACCTTGCTACAATGACCGGAGTATTTTTGACAAAAGGAGAGTACACCTCCCCTATTGATATGGAAAAAGAATGGGAGTTCACACCTATTGCCAAAGCTGGAGATAAAGTTGTTGCAGCTGATTGGCTTGGCGAGGTAAAAGAGGGTTGGCTTCCTCATAAGATTATGGTTCCATTCCGCTTCAAAGGAGATTATACAGTAAAATCTGTAGCTAAGGCAGGAAACTATAAAGTTACAGATACCATTGCTGTTGTAACTGATGAAAATGGAGAGGATCATGATGTTACAATGATTCAAAAGTGGCCTGTAAAGGTAGCAATTGGAGGATATAAAGAGAAACCGCGTCCATATAAAATTATGGAGACCGGAGTAAGATGTATTGATACTCTAAATCCTATGGCAGAGGGTGGAACAGGATTTATTCCAGGTCCTTTCGGTTGCGGAAAAACAGTGTTGCAACACGCAATTGCAAAACAGGGTGAAGCTGATGTAATCATAATGGCAGCCTGTGGAGAGCGTGCAAACGAGGTTGTGGAGATCTTTGCAGAGTTCCCTGAACTTATAGATGCAAGAACAGGCCGCAGTCTTATGGAGAGAACCACTATTATATGTAACACATCAAACATGCCGGTTGCTGCACGTGAGGCCTCTGTATATACAGCCATGACCATTGGAGAGTACTATCGTGCAATGGGTTTGAAGGTGCTTTTGCTTGCCGATTCAACATCACGTTGGGCACAGGCACTAAGAGAGATGTCAAACAGAATGGAGGAGCTTCCTGGTGCAGATGCATTCCCGGTAGACCTTCCTGCAATTATCTCAAACTTCTACGCGAGAGCAGGTATTGTTACCCTTAATAATGGCGCTACCGGTTCAGTTACCTTCATTGGAACAGTATCTCCAGCGGGTGGAAACCTTAAAGAGCCTGTTACTGAGTCAACCAAAAAGGCTGCACGTTGCTTCTATGCACTTAACCAGAGCCGTGCCGACAGAAAAAGATATCCTGCAGTTGACCCTATAGACTCATATTCTAAATATCTCGACTATCCCGAGATTGCAGAGTATCTGAACAAGACCGTAGACCCTAAATGGGTAGAGAATGTGAATAAGGCCAAAAACCTTATCTTAAGAGGTAAAGAGGCTTACGAACAGATCAATATCCTTGGAGACGACGGTGTTCCTATGGAGTACCACATGAGATATTGGAAGAGCGAGCTTATAGACTTCATCATCCTGCAACAGGATGCATTTGACAGCATCGACTGCTCCACTCCTATGGACCGTCAGGAGTTCATGCTTAAAAAAGTATTGGAAGTGTGCGACACCCCTGTTGAGTTTGAGAACTTTGAGGAGTGCGGAGCTTTCTATAAAAATATAATTAATATCATGCGCCAGATGAACTATTCGGTTTACAAGAGCGCAGACTTTGAGAAATATCTTGAGCAATTAAATAAAGTGATCAACCATGACAACTAAAGCATTTCAAAGAATATATACCCAATTGGAGGCCATTACAAAGGCAACCGTAGCTTTAAGGGCTCAAGGGGTATCAAACGATGAGCTTGCAACCGTGGACGGAAGATTGGCTCAAGTAGTAAAAATTAAGGGAGATCTTGTAACCCTTCAGGTATTTTCAGGTACTGAGGGTATTCCAACAGACTCCGAGGTCATTTTCTTTGGAGAACCACCTGCATTGAATGTAAGCGAGCAGCTTGCAGGCCGTTTCTTCAATGCATACGGAGATCCTATTGACAATGGTCCGCGCGTTGAGGGAGAAAAGAGATATATCGGTGGTCCGAGTGTAAACCCATACAGAAGAAAACAGCCGTCACAGCTTATTCCTACAGGTATCGCAGGCATTGACCTTAACAATACACTTGTATCCGG
>JAFZFL010000207.1 GCA_017555925.1 Bacteroidales bacterium
AGGATTATGTCAAGGGACTTATAGCTCTGTTTAAAGGAAAATAGGATGTGTAGAGTTTTATATCTTATATTATTTGTTTTACTATCGGGTATAGGGGATTCGCTGTATGCCCAGACTCCTGCCGTAAAGACTACAGGATTGTCAAAGGATTCTATACTCATTGGCGATCAGGTAGTATGGAACACTATCTTTGATGTGGCAGAAAAGGATTCGGTCTTCATTATGCCCTATGCAAATCTGCTACAGACAGATACAACAGGTACAAAGGTTGAGGTGATTGCAGATTTCAAGCTTGATACAGTTGCAATCAGAAAGGGAATGAAGGAGCTTGGGGCAAAAGTGCTTATCACCTCTTTTGATAGCGGCTACTATAAGTTGCCATTACCTTTGATTGTTATAAATCCGGAGAATAATGGCGGAGACACACTTAAATTTGAAACTCCGTTCATTGCTGTAAATACTATTCAGGTTGATACTACCGGATTTGTACCTATGGACATAAAAGGACAGATAAAATATCCGGTTACATTCAAGGAGGTTCTTCCTTGGATTCTTTTGGGATTGCTTGTAACAGGTCTGGCATATCTTGTATACAGATACATAAAATATAGAAGGGAGAACAGGGACTTCTTTGGACGTCCTATAGTTCAGGATCCCCCTCATATAGTTGCATTGAGGGAGTTGGACAAGATTCATTCCCTAAAATTGTGGCAGAATGGAAAAGAGAAGCAGTTCTATACCGGAATAACTGATACGCTCCGCAGCTACATAGAGGGCCGTTATGGAGTAAGCGCCATGGAGAAGACCTCTTCTGAGATTATGGCAAGTTTGTCTGATGCAAGCATTGAGGAGAGAGCGTTAAGGGAGCTTGATGAACTCTTTAAGGTTGCAGACCTTGTCAAATTTGCCAAATATGTGCCGACTGCCGGTGAGAACGAAGAGGCCATACCTGTTGCAGTAAGATTTGTGAATTCTACATATATGAAAGAGTTAGAGGAAGAAAAGGAGGGTAAATAGTATGTTTTTTGAGTATCCGCATCTGTTATGGTTGCTGTTGCTGACAATTCCGGTAACTGCGATTTATATATACAGGCAAGTCAAGGGATTGGAACCATATATGCTGGTCTCTTCCATAGCACCTTGGCAGCATAGGGGAGGAGGTTTCAAGAAGTTTTTGCGTCATGTGCCATTTGTGTTGAGGGTTGTGGCTCTTGCAGCCATCATAGTGGCAATTGCGCGTCCTCGCTCTTCTTCAACCTTTGAGAGAATTGATACAGAAGGTATTGATATAATGTTGGCATTGGATGTCTCTACAAGTATGCTTGCAAGAGATTTTGTTCCCGACAGAATTAATGCGGCAAAGGAGATTGCAATACAATTTGTGGCAGAACGCCCTTCAGACAGGATTGGAGTTGCAGTATTTGCCGGAGAGAGCTATACACAATCTCCACTTACTACCGACAGGGCAACACTTATAAATCTTATAAAAGAGATTGACTGCGGCATAATTGAGGATGGAACTGCCATAGGAAATGGTCTGGCCACTGCAGTTGCCCGTTTGAAGGATTCACAGGCAAAGAGCCGGGTGGTGATACTTCTTACTGATGGAGTGAACAATGCTGGAGAGATTTCGCCGCAGATGGCAGCAGAGATTGCCAAGACCTATGGTATAAGGGTATATACAATAGGTGTGGGAGCAATAGGTACCGCACCATACCCTGTACAGACACCATTCGGTATAGAGCTTCAGCAGGTTGAGGTGCAGATTGATGAGCCTCTTCTTGAAAAAATTGCACAAGAAACAGACGGAAAATATTTCAGGGCTACAGACAATACAAAGCTTTTGGAAATATATGGGGAGATAAACAAGATGGAGAAGAGCAAGACTCTGGTAGACTCTTTCCCGTTGTATAAGGAGCTGTTTATGAATTTTGCACTAATAGCCCTTGCCGCTCTGGCTCTTGAGCTGTTGTTGAGATTGTTTGTCGTTAAACAGATTCCAGACTAACAGGAGGTAGATTATGATACAGTTTGCTACACCACAATATCTATTGTTGATTTTTGTAATTCCACTCTTCTTTATCTTTTATGCACTGCACAGAAGAGAGCGCAAAAAGAGAATAAAGACTCTGGGAGAGTTGGATATAATTGAGAAACTTATGCCAACCATGTCACGCTATAAAGGTTGGGTAAGGATTACGCTCTTCTCTCTTGCCTGGTTCTTTTTTATGATTGGTCTTGCCCGTCCGCAGATGGGGGCTCGTCTTAAGGAGAGCGACCGCAAAGGAGCGGAGATTATGATTGCCCTTGATGTATCAAATTCCATGCTGGCTGAAGATTATTCTCCAAACAGGCTTGAAAGGGCAAAACTTGCCATTTCAAGACTTGTAGACAAATTGCATGGAGACAGAATAGGCCTTATAGTCTTTGCAGGGCAATCTTTTGTCCAGTTGCCTATTACAACAGATTACGTCTCTGCAAAAATATTCTTGAACAGCATAAATACCGAGTCTGTACCGGTTCAGGGTACGGCTTTGGGAGAGGCTATCCATACAGCTATGAGAAGTTTTAGTGTGCAGGGACAGATGGGTGAAAACAACAAGGCTATAATTCTTATAACAGATGGAGAGAACCATGAGGATGATCCGGTTGAGGCGGCAAAAGCAGCAGCTCAGGAGGGAATAAGAGTCTTTTGTGTGGGCGTGGGTTCTCCGGAAGGAAAACCAATTCCTATGAATGGCGATCTGTTGAAGGACAGGGAGGGCAATATTGTAGTTACCAAACTTGATGAGAAGATTCTTGAGGAGGTGGCAATTGCAGGTGATGGTGCATACGTAAAGGCCGGAAGTGCGGAGTTTGGACTTAATCCTATCATCGACCAGTTGAGGGAGTTGCAGGAGCAGCAGTTCAGGGCACAGGTTTTTGAGGATTTTGATGAGCAATACATGTATTTCTTTGCAATTGCGCTATTCTTTTTATTGTTGGAGTTTTTGGTAGGAAATAAAAAAATGGGTAAGAAATTGTTTGCGGTTGTGCTTGTAATCTCTCTGTCGGGATACCAGATGTATGCACAGACAGATAAAAAAGAGGTGAGAAGAGGTAACAGGGCCTTTGATAAGGAGAGTTTTAAAGAGGCTGAAGTGGAGTACCGAAAGGGCCTTATAAAGGATTCTGCATCCTTGGCGGCAAATTATAATTTGGCCAACACACTGTATAGAATGGATGATGCGATTAATGCTGAGAAAAACTATTCTGCTGTAGCCGACAGTGTAGGAAGGATGGCTATTGATGTTGACTGGAAAAAAGGAGAGGTTAAGAGCAAGAATTCTGCTCCTGCAGATTTATATCATAATTTGGGAAATTCATATCTTGCACAGAAAAAGTATTCTGAGGCGGTTGATGCTTTCAAGAATTCGTTGAGACGCAATCCGGGGGATATGGATACCAAGACAAATCTGGCCTATGCCCAAAAAATGTTGAAGGACCAGCAGAATCAGCAGAACCAGGATCAGAACCAGCAGAACCAGAATCAAAATCAGGATCAAAATCAGGATCAGAATCAGGACCAGAACAAGGATAATCAGGACCAGAATAAAGAGAATAAAGATCAGAACAAGGAGAACCAGGATCAGAACAAGGATAATAAGGATGATAATGGTGACCAGGATAAGAAAGATGGACAAGGTACTCCTCCAAAAATAACTCCTCAAGCAGCAGAACAGATGCTGCAGGCAATGCAGGAGAAGGAGAACCAGACACAAGATAAGGTTAATAAAGAGAAGGCAAAGGCCTTGAAATCTAAACAGAAAGAGAAAAATTGGTAGATATGATGCATAGAAAATCACAGGCAAGAGGCAGGAAAACTCTGTTGCTGATAATGTTTTTGATGGCAGGTGTAGCCTCGTTTGCACAGAATTTTACAGTTAATGCTCCAAATGTTGTGGAGAAGGATGAGATATTCAGGGTTGTATATACGGCAGATGCCGAAATTGAGAGTTTTACAACTCCAATGTTGGAAGGGTTGGATCTGTTGGCAGGACCTACCTCATCGAGAATGTCCAGCACCAGAATAATAAATGGCAAAAGGACAGACTCTTATGAGATAAGTTATACTCTTATTTTGAAGGCAACAGCTCCGGGTAAAGCAAAAATATCTGAAGCTCAGGCTACAATTGCCGGCAAGGTGTATACAGCCAAGGCTCTTGATATAGAGGTTGTAGGTAACAATACATCTGCATCTTCAACACAAACCCATCAAGGCCAGGTTACTGGAAATGCATCTGCTTCTTCCCAGAACAGGAGCAGGGGTGAAATTTCATCGGAGGATATATTCTTGCGTCTCTCTTTCAGCAAGACAAAGGTTGTAAAGGGAGAACCTATAGTTGCTACCCTCAAATTGTACACTAAAGTACCTGTTGCGGGTTTTGAGGATATAAGGTTTCCTGTGTTTAACGGATTCTGGAGTCAGGAGTTGGAGACTCCCCAGAATATCAATTTTGTAAGGGAAAATTACAATAATCAGATATACAACTCTGCCGTATTGAGAAAATATATGCTTCTGCCACAGCAGACCGGTGTAATTACAGTAGATCCGGCAGAAATGATATGTCTTATCCAGATAAGGACATCGGGCGGCGGAAGAAGTATGTTTGATGATTTCTTTGATTCATATCAGACTGTAAAGAAGAGACTTACAACAGCTGTAGCAAAGATAGACGTAAAACCGTTGCCACAAGGCGCACCTGCATCGTTTGGGGGTGGAGTGGGAGAGTTTACTCTTAACGTTTTACTGAACAGAGACAGTATAAAGGCTCATGAGGCTGGTGCCCTGATGGTTGAAATATCGGGTGCCGGCAATCTTAATCTTATAGAGACTCCAAAAGTGGAACTTCCGGCAGACTTTGAAAAATATGATGTAAAGAGCAATAACAATTTCTCCAATGGGACAAATGGAATGAGAGGCAAAAAGGTATTTGAGTTCCCATTTATTCCGCGCAGTGAGGGTATTTTTGAAATTCCTCCTGTTGAGTACACATATTATAATATTGCAAATGGAAAGTACGTTACTCTCAAGAGTGATACCCTAAAACTTAAAGTCTTGCCAGGTGATGCAAATATGCATGGCGGCGGTAGTGTGATGATGGGTATAAACAAACAGCAGGTTGTAAATTTGGGCAGCGACATCCGCTATATCTCAACATCTTTGCCGCACCTTGTAAAGAGGGGTTCGTTCCTGATAGGTTCTCCTCTTTTCTATATTATTATAGCTGTAATTGTCATATTATATTTTATTGCAGAGAGACTTTTGCGCAGATATGCAAGATTGAAAGGTGATGTGCGCAGAACCAGGAACAAGAGGGCAAATAAGGTTGCCCGAATGAGGTTGAAACAGGCTCAAGTGTATATGAAAGAGAACTTGCACTCTCCGTTTTATGAAGAACTTCATAAAGCCCTGTTGGGATATATCAGCGACAAACTCTCTATTCAGTTTGCAGAGATGCAGCGTGATACAATAAGAGAGATTCTTGCAGAGAAGGGAGCGGCAGAAGAGGATATTAAGGCATTTATGACTCTTCTTGAAGATTGTGAGATGGCCCGTTATTCACAGTCTGCAGGAGCAGGAGCAATGGCCGAACAATATGAAAAAGCAATGGATACAATTTCAAACCTTGAAAACAGATTGTAGTATGAAGAGATTGGTATATATTTTATCATTTATTTTAGTGTCTCAAGTTTTGTTTGCTGTAGACAGGGACTCGTTGTGGAATAAGGCAAATGATGCATACTCTTTGGGAGAATATACAACAGCGCTTGATATCTACAATCATATAGAGAAAGACGGCTATGCATCTGCAGCATTATGGTACAATATGGGTAATACCTGCTACAAATTGCAGGATGATGGAAAAGCTATACTCTATTATGAGCGGGCGCTCAAACTCGATCCCTCAAATGGTGATGTGAAACATAATCTTGAAATTGCAAGATTGAAGATTTTGGACAAAATTGAGATTGTTCCTGAATTTATTCTCACAACCTGGATAAAAGATTTGAGAAACAAGATGTCATCGGACAGATGGGCTTGGACAGGTATTGCCCTCTCTGTAATCACAGCTTTGCTTCTGCTCTGTTTCAGGTTTGCTCCAAAAACTTCTCAACGTAAAGTGGCATTTGCATTTGCGTGCCTTTCGCTTTTGATGGTGCTGGTGTCTTTCGGCTTTTCGGCAAGTCTTAAAGCAAACGTAAAGAGTCAGGATTCAGCAATTGTACTTGCACCGGTAAGCAATGTAAAGAGCGCTCCCAACTCAACAGGAGGCAATCTCTTTATACTTCACGAAGGTACAAAAGTGGAAATTCTTGAGCATGTTGGCGGTTGGAGCAGAATTGAATTGTCAGACGGCCGTCAGGGATGGATGTTGTCTAAAGATTTTGAGATTATATAGTTGTTCCTTTAAAATTTGACCTTATGAAAAACTTTTTTGCAGGAGTTCTGCTTATATCAGTTGTCTGCACATTCAATCTTTTTGCGCAGCAGGACGAACCCGTATCGGATGTGAAAGAGACACCCAATTTCACTTTTGCATATCTTTCAGACATTCACATTGCAATTGGGGCTAAGAGTGTAGAAGATGCACAGGCTTGTGTTGCAGATATAAATAAGAACCCGGAAATAGCATTTTCAATATTTGCAGGTGATATAACAGAGTTTGGAACAGATGAAGAGATAGCATTGGCCAAATCAATCTTTGACAAACTTGAAAAGCCCTATTATATAGTAGCGGGTAACCATGATGCAAAATGGTCTGAAAGCGGATGCAATACATTTGTGAAAACTTTTGGATATGAGGAGTTCGCTTTTGATTATGAGGGTATTAAATTTATTGGAACAAATAGCGGCCCAAATATGAGAATGGCTCCTGCGCTGTTGCCACGCGAAAGTATGGTATGGCTTGACTCCATTTCAAACACTATAGACAAGCAGCAACCACTGATATTCATAAACCATTTTCCTATGGATACATCAATGCTTAACTATTCGCAGGTTCTTGATGTGCTCAAAAGGATGAACACACAGCTTATTATGAGCGGCCACTGGCATCAGAACAGAGCTATTGTATATGATGGTATTCCGGGTGTTATAGGGCGTTCTACAATGTGTACTGGTAAAGAGGGCCCGGGTTATACTATTGTTAAAGTAGAGGGTTCTGTAATCACATTCAGTGAGAGGATTGCTGCAGGAACAAAGGCAGTCAAGGCCGGCACTTCGGGACCGGAAAAGGGTTTGAGAGGTGGTGACAGAATTTCAGTTGAGGCAAGAACAGGCACTCCATGGTTTACATTAAGAATGAGCAGGGGAGAGGCGTTTGATTCATCAATAGAGTATCCCAAAAGAGATTACAGCATAAATGAAAAATATCCTAACGTAAAGAGTATCTGGAAAAAACAGGATAACAGCGATATTGGCTCTGGAGCAGTTTATGTTATGCCTGACGGTAAGATGGCTGATGGTAAAAAATCTGTAGGGAACCTTGAAGGTGGAAAGGTGGTCTATGCAAATACAGCAGGAGTGGTTTATCTGCTTGAGGCTGCAACTGGTGAGGTTATATGGAGTTATAAGACAGATGGAAAGATATTTTCAACTCCGGCTGTAGGTGGAGGATTGGTTGTTGTAGGATCATCTGATAATAATGTTTATGCATTGGATCTGGCTACAGGTGAGAAAAAATGGTCATTCAAATGTAATAAGTCGGTATTGGGAAGCCCTGTAATATATAATGGCAAAGTGTATATAGGGTCATCTGACAATTGTTTCAGGGCACTTGATTTGAAAAGCGGCTCGCTTGTATGGAGCTATGATGATATTAAAGGATTCATTGAAGCAAAACCATTTGTTGATAAGGAGCAGGTGGTTATAGGAGACTGGGCCAATACTCTATATTCATTTGATCCTAAAACCGGAAGGTTGCAGTGGAGCTGGAGCAATAGTGGCAGCAGAATGCTCTCTCCTGCCGCAACATACCCTGTAAAGGCAAATGGAAAGATAATTTTTGCAACTCCGGAGAGAGTAAGTTATGCGCTTGATGCAAGAACAGGTGAGCAGTTATGGAGAGCAAAGGGTGGAAGAGAGTCTGTAGGTTTGTCTCCCGACAGAAATGCTTACTATATAAAGACCATGAAGGATACAGTCTATGCGTACTCAACAAAATCAACTTCTAAAGTTATGTTATGGGCTGTAAATGCAGAGTATGGTTATGAAATTTCTCCAACACCAACCACCTCAGTTGCAAGAGAGGGCAAGGATGGGGAAGGCCTGCTATTTATAGCTACCGATAAGGGCGATATTGTTGCACTCAACTGTAAGGATGGTTCCATTGCCTGGAAACACAGATTTGGAATGGCTCTGATCAACTATGTACAGCCACTTGGAGCTAACCGTATTCTCGTAAGCTCAATGGACGGCTTTATCGGGGTGCTGGGGTATTGATTTTTTTGTGTGAGCTGTCTGTAAATCTTGTTTTTAAGAGATTTTTTTTTAAATTGCGGCCATAACCAGAAACACTTGTCTTATGAAAAAGATTATTTTGATTTTTTTAATGGAGGTTTTGTTTATAGTAGCTACAATGATTCTTTGTGTAAGTTGCGATAAGGAGGATTTGGGTGGTTCTCCTGATTCTTTGTTCGGAATTCTGCATAATGGTTCTAATTATGAGGTAACAGAGGCAAATGTTCCTGATTGGCAGGGGTTGGGTGTTTATTGTGTTCTTGCCAATGGTGATCTCCAGCAGTTGAGTGTAATGGATGACGGGGTGATTGTGAAGGATGCCTATGTTGAACTCTATTCTGAGGGTAGTTTGGCGGGGAAATTTGTTTTTGATGCACAAGCATCTCTCTATACACTCAATTATACACCCGAACCGGGAAAAGAGTATGTTTTGAAATTGTCGCATAAAGGAAAAACTGTGGAGGCAAAGGCTGTAATGCCCCAAAGGATTGAGCGTAAATTTGTCTGCAATCCTCTTTTGGTTCCAAAGGTTTACAGGGAATCCATATTTTTGGATAAGGAATCCGGATATGATAGCAAAGATATAAATGAAGAGGAATTTTTTTATGTACTTTTTGATAGGTATCCCTCATATACATTTAAGAGCGAAGCTGACAAAGGAACTGCGTATACGTACTTCCTGAAAGGGGGTAAAATTGTTGATTTGCTTTTTACAACCCATACTAATACGCATAATTTCAATAAAGCAGACAGTGATTTTATATTTGAATATCAGGCAGTATTATCACCGGATAAAATGGAAGGACAGGAATACAGAGCCGTTACGGATGCTTCGTGCTGGAAAAAGGTAAATTATGTGTACCTCCAGAATTTTGCGAGAATAGAGCTTGATGACCAGACAATCAACCCATACCATCAGGCATCGTATGCCGAAAATTTACAATCATCACCTGAATTATTTAAAGAAGAGATAGATTATGTTCTGGAGATAATTGACAAGAATCCCCAATATGGATGCGTTGACAAGAAATGTGAATTTTTTGGACCGGACTTCTTTGTTATGCCGTATACCGGTAAAAATATGGTTGCAGGATTGACTGTTTCTGAAAAGCATCTGAAGGTCAACAAGGAAGCCGACAGGCAAGTTGTGATGTCGGTTTCAAATGAACTCGACCTTTACCTGATGAATTGCTTGGGCTTTGATTTTGACGATTTGGCTGATATTAAATCAAACTTTACAAATATTGCCGGAGGTTATGGCATTTTTGGTGCGGCACACGTGGAAGAGTATGATTTTTCAACCTATTATGAGGAGTTGCGCGATGCCTATTTCAATATTATAGGCAGCCTTGAGAAGATGCCACCGATAGGGTATGCCAATTATGAGTACGGGAAATACTGGTAATGTTTCAGTAAAAAGAGGAGCCTATTTAATTAGCTCCTCTTTCAGTTTTTTCATGCCCTCAGTTGCAACGTCTTGAATCTGGGTGAAGTTTTCCATTCTTAAATTCATAGGTTGCGGGTCTATCAGATAGATTTTGCATCCCGGTTTGGTGTAGTGGACAAGTCCTGCAGCCGGGTATACATTGAGGGATGTTCCTATAATTATAAGTATATCGGCTGTCTGCACCTCTTTGGCAGCATCTGAAAGTTTGGGAACACTCTCGCCAAACCATACAATGAATGGGCGCAACTGGCCACCGTCGGGAGCTTTGTCTCCAAGATTTATATCGTTGTAGCCTATATCATACCACTTCTCTTCATTCTTTGTGCTGCGGGCTTTTGTAAGCTCTCCGTGCAGATGTATGACGTTTGTGCTGCCCGCCCTTTCATGCAGGTTGTCTACATTTTGTGTGACTACACAAACTTTGTAACACTCTTCCAATTCAGCTATTATCTTATGTGCAAGGTTTGGTTCAGTCTCTTTGAGAGCCCTGCGGCGCTGGTTGTAGAACTCAAGCACAAGCTCTTTATTTCTGTACCATCCCTCTATTGAAGCCACATCTTCAACTCTGTACTCTTCCCACAGACCATTGCTGTCGCGGAAGGTTCTGATTCCGCTCTCTGCACTTACTCCCGCTCCGCTTAAAACTACAATCTTTTTCATGGTGTGTAAATTTTGTCAGGTTATTTTGTAAAGAAGTATTTTGTGAACCAGAGTTTGAAAAGCGGATCAATGAATACTATCTCTTTATTCTCGTTTATTGTTAGAATCTCTTTTTTTGCAAGTGCCTCCTTTATCCTGTTTACATTGGCAGAGGAGTTGAGGTTGTATTTGTCAAGTATATCTGCAGAGCTGAATTTTGTTACTCCTTCAAGAAGCGCCTTGATGAAGCGTAACTGGTGTTTGCTCAATCCGTAGGCTATTGAGTGGAATAGAAAATCATGCAGATTGATGAGCGATTGCAGGGCTTGTGGTATTACTTTGTCGCTCATATAGCCCTGTGTTCTGTCGTAGCAGAGGTCTGCAAGGTGTTGGGTGTACCATGGGTCTCCCTCTACGGCGTTGTATATTGTTTCTGCCTGTTCGTGTTGGATCACTTTGCCGGCTTTCAGAAAGCCCTTTACAATAAAATCTGCAAATACCTTTCTGTTTATGGGATTGAGCTCTATCTTTTCTGTCTGGCGGTAGAAGTATTTGTGCTTTTCAAATATATCATCCATCGCATTTTTGCGCTCACCTGTTATAATATAACTGGTACGGTTGTGTGACTGCATGCATTTTTCAAATATTTTGAAGAAGCGGTGGGCGTCATCAAAAAGATTTATATCCTGAAATTGTTCAAAGTATATTATGATGTTTGTTTCAGACTCTTTAGCCAGCCTGTCGGGAAGATTAAGAAGCTCAATAATCTGCTCATTGGCAAGCAGCTCTTTACTGGTGTAGGTGAGCTGGGGTTTGCTGCTGTTCTCATCAAGACCGTATGGAGCTGAAGGAATATATTTTTTTAAAAGTGTGTTCCACTCCATTGGAGAGGTGGCAAAGTATGAGAAGAGAATGTTGGTGTAACGCAGCATAAATGCCTCTATGCATCTTATATTGAATAGATTCACCTTAAAAAGTGTATATCTGTAGGACTCTTGCGACAGTTTGTTCAGTGCGTTTTGTATAAGGGAGCGTTTGCCTATTCTGGCAGGTCCGTATATGAGGATATTGTTCTTGCTCCTGATGAGGTCACATATCCTTGCAACCTCTTTGTCGCGTCCAATGAAAGCGGGGCCTGTTACAATATCTGTATAGAAGAAAGGTGAGTCCATGGCATAGATTTTAATATGTGACAAAAATACATTTTTTTTTAATAAATTTTTGCCAAATGGATAAAATATACTACTTTTGTAGTCCAAAATTTAGTAAAAGGTAGTTAAGCTATTGGATAAGAGTTAATTAGAGTATTAACCGCTTACTATCAAAACCGTTAAAATATTAATTATGTACGCAATTGTAGATATTGCCGGACAACAATTTAAAGTAGAGGCGGGCAAAAAAATTTATGTACACCGTCTTAAAGAGGAAGCAGGTGCATCTGTTTCATTTGACAAAGTTTTATTAACCGACAATGATGGCTCAGTTCAGATTGGAACCCCTTATGTAAGTGGTGTTGCTGTTAAAGCTACTATCCTTGAGCACGTTAAAGGAAACAAAGTTATTGTTTTCAAGAAAAAACGCAGAAAAGGTTACCAAAAGAAAAATGGTCATCGTCAATGTTTAACTCAAATTAAGATTGAATCAATCGCTTAATTAAAAATTAAAGTTTTATGGCACACAAGAAAGGTGTAGGTAGTTCAAAGAACGGCCGTGAATCACATAGCAAAAGATTAGGCGTTAAATTGTTCGGTGGACAAAACGCTAAAGCAGGTAACATTATTGTTCGTCAAAGAGGAACAGTTCACAATCCAGGTTTGAATGTTGGAATGGGAAAAGATCATACCCTATTTGCACTAATTGACGGTATGGTTAAATTCACCAAAAAGGCTGATAACAAGTCGTATGTATCAGTAGTACCTTTCAACTAACAGGGTGCTGTGACTGATTGTATAGAGGAGCGTCCTGCGGATGCTCCTTTTTCATTGAAACAAAAATTTGAGATATATGCTAACGCTTAAATTATTGAGAGAACAGCCCGATTTTGTAATAGAAAAATTGGCTGTCAAAAATTTTGATGCAGCAGAGACAGTTGCAAAGATTCTGAAGGCTGATGAACTTCGCAGATCTTATCAGACACAGATGGATTCGGTTCTTGCAGAGCAGAACCAGAAGGCTAAAGAGATTGGCGGCCTTATGAAGCAGGGCAAGAAGGATGAGGCTGAAGAGGTTAAGAAACAGGTAGCCCAACTTAAAGAGAGATCTAAGGAGTTGGAGCAAATGATGGAGGAGCAGAACAACCAGATGATGGAGCAGCTTGTTTTGCTTCCTAATATTCCAAGCGACATTGTTCCTGCAGGCAAGAGTGCAGAGGATAATGTTGTAGTGAAGGAGGGTGGTGTTGTTCCTGAGTTGGGAGAGAATGCCAAACCTCACTGGGAGCTTGCAAAATCTTTGGACTTCATTGATTTTGATTTGGGCGTTAAGATAACAGGTGCAGGTTTCCCTGTATACAAGGGTAAGGGTGCCAAGATACAGAGAGCCTTGATTTCATTCTTCCTTGACAAGAATACAGAGGCCGGCTATCTTGAGGTCCAACCTCCATTGGTAGTAAATGAGGCTTCGGCATATGCAACAGGCCAGCTTCCAGACAAAGGCGAGCAGATGTACCATGTGAATCTGGATAATTTCTATCTTATTCCTACAGCGGAAGTTCCTGTAACAAACATCTACAGAGACTGCATTTTGAATCAGAATGACTTTCCTGTTAAGATGACAGCCTATACACAATGTTTCAGAAGAGAGGCTGGTTCTTATGGAAAGGATGTAAGGGGCTTGAACCGCCTTCATCAGTTTGACAAAGTTGAGATAGTCCAACTTTCGTTGCCTGAAAACTCATACGCTGCCCTTGACAAGATGGTGGAGCATGTTGAGAGCCTTGTAAAGGCATTGGAGTTGCCTTATAGAATTGTAAGATTGTGTGGTGGAGACATGAGCTTCACATCTGCACTTACATACGATTTTGAGGTTTACTCGGCAGCCCAGAAGAGATGGCTTGAGGTTAGTTCGGTATCAAACTTTGAGGCATTCCAGGCAAATAGAATGAAGTTGAGATACAGAGACGAAAATGGCAAGATTCAACTTGCACATACATTGAACGGCAGTTCATTGGCTTTGCCTCGTATACTTGCAGCATTGATTGAGAATAATCAGACTCCCGACGGTAAAGTGAGAATACCTGAGGCTCTGCAGAAATATACCGGATTTGCTGAAATTGACTAATGGCGGCAGAGCAGAAGGATAAAATTGTATTAGGAATTGACCCCGGAACCCGACTTTTGGGTTTTGGGGTTGTTCGTTTGCATAATAGAAAGTGTACCTATATTGATATGGGTGTTGTGAACCTTACAAAAGAGAAAGACCATTTTGTTACTCTAAAAATGATAACAGAAAAAGTAGGGGCACTTATTGAGCGCTATATGCCTGACGAGATGGCCATCGAGGCTCCATTCTATGGAAAGAATCCTCAGGTTATGTTAAAGTTGGGAAGAGCGCAAGGGGCGGCAATAGCAGCGGCACTCGTAAGGGATATACCTATATTTGAATATGCTCCCAGAAGTGTAAAGGTCGCTGTAAGCGGAAATGGCGCAGCTTCAAAGGAGCAGGTGGCAATTATGGTACAGAGATTGCTTGGCATTGATTCACCACAGGAGTATGCCGATGCTACCGATGCCCTGGCCATAGCTCTTTGCCATTGTTATAACCCTGAATCTCCGTCGGGAACATATTCAAAAAACAGTTCATGGGAGAGTTTTATAAAAAATAATCCACAAAAGATAATAAAATAGAGTAGGGATTTAACTTTTTACATTTTAAGTTGTCAAAGCAAGCGTAAAAGATATAACCTATAGAATATATAAAATAAGAGATAATGTATAAAAAGATTACGTTTACGATTTTGTTGGCGGTTGCCATCCTCTTTGGTGCGGGAACTACACTTTTTGCAAATGACAGAATAACTGTCACAGATACGGATCCACAGGTTGGAACAACTGCTAAAGGTACATATATGCAGGCTATATTGCTCGACAGTATAACAAATGCACCTATTGAGTTTGCAACAATGTCGGGCAAATATATTGGTGAAAAGACAGCCACCCGCTATGCGTTGAGTGACCAGAATGGTGTTGTATTGGTTCCCAATATGAGAGTTGGCAGGGCCACTGTTGTTGTGGAGTATATGGGCTATAAGACAAAGACTTTCATATTTGACATTAAGAAGGGTGCAAACAATATAGGAAAAATCTATTTGCAGGAGGATGTCAATCTGCTTGATGCAATTGTCGTTACCGATGTGGCTAATCCTATGGTCGTAAAGAAAGATACTCTTGAGTATAATGTTGCGGCAGTTAAGGTAAATGATACAGACATGTTGGAGGAGCTGTTGAAAAAACTGCCTGGAGTGGAGATAGATTCAGATGGAAAGATTACAGCTAATGGAAAGGAAATCAAGAAGATTCAGATTGAAGGCAAAACCTTCTTCCTTGATGATCCGCAATTGGCAACAAAGAACCTTCCTGCAAAAATTATAGATAAGGTAAGAGTTGTGGAGAAAAAATCTGATCAGGCCGAATTTACAGGAATTGATGATGGAGAAGAGGAGACAGTTATTGATCTGGGTATAAAGAAGGGTATGATGAACGGCTGGTTTGGAAATCTGATGGGCGGTTATGGTACAGAAGATAGATATCAGGCTGCAGGTATGTTGGGACGCTTTACTGAGAAGAGCCAGGTGAGCGTTATTGGAAATGCAAATAATACAAATAACCGTGGCTTTATGGATATGGCCGGCTCAATGATGGGCGGAATGCGTGGAGGAAGAGGCATGGGCGGTGGCCGTGGTGGAATGATGACAGGCAATGGTATTACAGAGTCATGGATGGGAGGCGTGAATGCAGGAACCGAAGTGCTAGATGGCAAAATGGAACTTTTGGGTAACTATATGTATAGCGGTTCAGACAAAAATGTTCAGGAGAAGAAGGTTAAAGAGACAATGTTGTCTGACAACAATACATTGTACAACTACGAAAACGGTTATGAACTCAGCAGAACAGACGGTCACAGATTCGGTGGAGAGGTAAGATATACAATCTCTAAAAATACATCTCTGATTTTCCGTCCGTCATTCAATTTTACAGGCGGAGATTTTGAGTCATACAATGATTTCATTACCCTTAACAATGCAGATTCAACCAATAAGGGTATAAGCAAGGATTGGGGAGGCAACAATGCCCAACAGGCAGAAGGCTCTTTGGTATTCCGCCAGAGGCTGGGCAAACCTGGAAGAACACTGTCGGTGAGATTGAATTATGGTTACTCAAATAATGAGCTGGATGGTGGTGTATATTCAAACACAAGCTATTATAAAGATAATTTGGTTGATTCTCTTGCTATTGTAGACCAACGTTATTTCCAGCGTGAAAAGAGCTACAACTTTGGCGGTAGAATCTCATATGTGGAGCCAATGGGCAAAAACTTCTTTTTAGAGGGTGCTTACAGATACAGCTATAAAGGTTCAAATTCAGATAAGGACACTTATAACAAGGGTATGGACGGAATGTATGATCTGCTTGATACAACCTACTCAAGCCACTATGAGAATGTCTTTATACAACAGCAGGCTGAGTTGAACTTCATGAAGCAGGAGAGCAAATATAATCTTACAGTTGGTGTAAGCATGCAGCCAAGTACAACCAAAAGCTATGGAAGAGGTAGGGACACTTCATATAGTGTAATCAATTTCTCACCATCTGCACGTTTCGATTATAAAATAACTGATGAGAAGTCGTTGAGAATAAGATATAGGGGCAGAACATCGCAGCCTTCACTCAATCAGTTGTTGCCAATACCGGACAATACCAACCCGTTGAAGGTTACGATTGGTAACATGAATCTTAATCCGGAGTTTACACATTCGATGAATTTGGAGTACACTTCAGGCAACAGAAGGAATTTCAGTTTCTTTGGAACATTTATAGATGCTTCGTATACAACAGACAAGATTGTTTCAAGAAGCTGGTATGACGAGAATGGTGTGCAATATACACAACCTTACAATGATGCAACAGGAGTATATTCTATCAACGGTAGGGTTATGTACAACTCAAAGATTGCAAAATCAAACTTCTCAATCTCCTCAATGACATTTGTGAGATTTGGAAACAGTATTGCTTATGTGTATGATAGCGGTGATTATGTTAAAAATATAACAGAGAGCCTCTCTTTGATGGAGCATTTGAACCTTACATACAGAAATGATTTCATTGAGGTTAGAGCCGGTGGAAGAGTCAATTACCAGAATGCATGGTATAGTGTGCAGAGCGTAGATAAAGTTGCTACCTGGACAAATGCAATTACAGGCTCTGTAAATGCAACCATCCCTGGAGGCATAAATGTTACAACAGATATCGCACATACATTCTATATTGGTTATGGTGAGGGTTATGGTGACAATTCTACAGTATGGAATGCAGAGATTTCAAAACAGCTCTTCAAGAACCAGATAACACTTAAGGCTAAAATTTATGATATCCTTAAGGATGCCAAAAATACATATAGGACAACTACAGAGAACTATATTCAGGATATTGAGAACAATACTTTGGGACAATATATAATGATCTCTCTTACCTGGAGATTTGGTAAATTCTCAGGCGGACCTGGTATGGGCAGAGGTGGAATGATGCGTGGAGGTGGTCCTATGGGTGGAGGTCCAATGGGTGGCCCTATGGGAGGAAGAAGATAGTGTATAATCTCTGAAATTATAATAGATGCGCCGGAGTGTAGAGCTTCCGGCGCATTTTATTATGTCGCGATAGAATATTTTTATATAATCACTATATTTGTGGGAAATATTTGTAATTATGAAAAATAATTGGTTTGTAAAGCATATAATTCTGTCGGGAAGCGCAATGTTGGTTGTGCTTTTTGTTCTCTTTACACTGTTGAAATTTGTTACAAGACATAATCAGGAGTTTGAAGTTCCCTCTTTCATAAATATGGAGGTGCGCGATGCAGAAGAGCTTGCACGCATCCATGATCTGAGACTGGAGGTTACAGACTCAGTATATATTAATAGAATGTCGCCTGGCGCAATTTTCAAGCAGAATCCTGATGCCGGTGGAAAGGTAAAGAAAAACAGGCGTATTTTGCTTACTATCAATGCAAAGATGCCTAAAATGGTAACAATGCCATCTACTGTAGGATACTCTTTAAGGCAGGCGCAATCTGAGTTGGTTTCAAGCCAGCTGGTACTTGGAAAACTTACCTATGTAGATGATATTGCAACAAATAATGTGTTGGAGCAGCTGTATAAAGGGCGTCCTGTTGAGCCTGGCACAAAGTTGCCGAGCGAGAGTGTCATAGATTTGAGAGTTGGAATGAATCAGAATGATACCGTAACTTATATTCCTGAAATGAGGGCCGTTCCGTACAGACTTGTAAGAGAGCGTCTTGCAGAACAATCGCTTAATATTAAAAAAGCAATATTCGATGAATCGGTAAAGAGTTATGCCGATTCCATGAGTGCTTTGGTCTATAGACAGATACCTGAGGCGTGCGATACTATGCCTGTAAAACTGGGAACGGGTGTAACACTCTATTTGAGTAAGACAATTGTACCCGTAATTGAAGAGAAAGCGAGTGTAGGGAATGTAGATGAGTAAAAATTTATGAGTGGTAAAAAGGTAAAAAATAGGGTAGAAGAGCAGCTTCCGCTGGAGGATATTTTTGATCTGGCAGAAAACGGGGATGTGATTGATGGAGAGAGCGGTGATGAACTTGATGATGATTCACAACAGGGAATGTTCGAACACTACAGATTTAATGTGGATAAGGGACAAACGTTGTTGAGGATTGACAAGTACATTACGGAGCATATGGAAAAGACTTCGCGTCATAGGATACAGTTGGCTATTGATGCGGGGTATGTAAGGGTTAACGATAAAGTTGTAAAGGCTAACTATAGGGTAAAACCGTATGATGTTATAACAATAGTGCTTCCATACCGCAGGAGGGGAATGGAGGTTATACCGGAGGAGATACCTTTGGATATTGTATATGAAGATGATGATCTGTTGCTTGTGAACAAACCTGCAGGTCTGGTGGTACATCCGGGTCACGGCCATTACCATGGGACGTTGGTAAATGCATTGGCTCACCATCTCGGCCTGAGCCAGGGGGCAGATGCAGAGGATGAGAGAATGGGCGTGCTTGTTCACAGAATAGATAAAAATACATCGGGTCTGCTTGTGGTTGCAAAGAATGATGAGGCACAATTGAACATTGCCAAACAGTTCTTCTATCATACAATTGAACGCAAGTATGTTGCCATAGTTTGGGGTAATGTCAAGGATGATAGTGGAACAATTGTGGGCAATATTGCAAGAGATCCTAACGACCGTATGAGGTTCAAAGTCTTCCCGGAGGGAGATTATGGAAAACATGCGGTTACTCATTACAAGGTGTTGGAGCGTTTTGGATATGTTACACTTGTTGAGTGCATATTGGAGACGGGACGTACGCACCAGATTAGGGTACATATGAACCATATAGGCCATCCTTTATTTAATGATGACAGATATGGTGGAGACAAAATACTTAAAGGAACCCTTTATGCAAAGTACAAACAGTTTATTGACAATTGTTTCCAATTGCTTCCCCGACAGGCACTTCATGCCAAGACCCTTGGCTTTGACCATCCTAAAACAGGAAAGCACATATTCTTTGAGACCCAATTGCCTGCAGATATGGTTGCCCTTATAGAGAAGTGGCGCAAATATGCAAATATACAGACAGACTTGATATAACTAACTATTAACTATACAATAAGGATTATGGAAAAAAAATTGGTTCGTCTTGCAAATGACAAGAAATTGGCTGGAGTATGTGCAGGTTTGGCACGTTACTTTGGATTGGATGTCTCAATAATGAGAATAGCATATCTGATATTGACAATCCTTTCGGGTTCACTGCTTTTATGGATATACCTTATTCTTTGGATTATATTGCCACAAGAGTAATAAATAAGAGTATATAATGTAAAACAAGATGGAGACCCGGTCAAGATTTAAACCAGATCTCCATCTTATTTTTTACAGGTAAATTATTATTTGCTCTCAAACAATCTTCTGATTGCAGCTGCAAGACGTTTGATACCCTCTTCAATGTTTGCGTCATCCATGAATGAGAAGTTAAGGCGCATTGTGTTTTTACCGCTATTGTCGCAGTGGAATGCCTCACCAATTACAAAGGCAACATTCTGCTCAATCGCCATTTTGAACAATTCGGTAGTGTCATAACCCTCAGGAAGTTTTACAAACAGGAACAAACCGCCGTCAGGTCTTGTCCATTCTACATTTTCAGGCATGAATTTGTTCAGGCACTCAAGCATATAATCTCTTTTGTGTCGGTACATTTCAATTGTCTTCTCAAGATTCTTCTCAAAATAACCCTTTTGAAGATATTTGGCAGCAACGCATTGGTCAAAGATAGGAGAGCACAAATCTGCTGATTGTTTTGCAAGGTTGTATCTGTAAACAATCTCTTTAGGTGCAATAACCCATCCAAGACGGAATCCGGGAACAAATGTCTTTGAGAATGTGCCAAGTACAATTGTTCTCTCAGGTGCCATTGTTGCAATAAGCGGCTGATGCTCACCCTCAAATCTTATCTCTCTGTATGGGCTGTCCTCCACAATAAGCAAATCATATTTTCTTGCAATATGAACCATATATTGGCGCTGCTCAACAGTCATTGTAAGTCCCGACGGATTCTGGAAATCTGGAATGGCATAGATGAATTTAGGTTTTTTGCCACTCATGCACATAGCTCTTACTACAGCCTCAAGCTCCTCATCTTTCTCTGCACCAACAATATTTGCTCTTACAGAGTTGAATGCCTGAAGTGCTCCAAGGTATGAAGGAAGACCAACTACAACAGTGTCGCCCGGATTTACAAATACCCTTGCAGTAAGGTCAATTGCCTGTTGTGATGCTGTCGTAATTATAATATTGTCGGCATCAATCTCCATTCCTTGTTTAATATATCTTTTGGCAATCTCTTCTCTCAATTGGCGATTTCCATCTGTTCCGCCATATTGAAGTGCTTGAACACCTTGTTCGTCAAGAACTTCATTCATAATCTCCTTAATCTCTGGAATAGGGAAAGAAAGAGGGTTAGGAAATCCGCCGGCAAATGAAATCATTCCGGGTTTGTTAACCATACTCAACAACTCTCTGATTGGAGATGGTTTCATGTTTTTAGCATTGTCTGAAAGAAATTGATTAATATCCATAGTTGTGTTGATTTTTACATTTTTAAGAAAATTGTTACAAATATATCAATTTAAAATGTAAAATAAAATTTAAATTAATCAATTTAATATATAATGTGCGTTTTTGTTTAAAAATGTTATTGTAAGAGCGCTGCTTGCATTATCTGGATATATGGGGCAACTGAATTGTCAAAATTGATTATCTTTGTTAGTTCTTATCTTAAAAGATATATCAGATGAGTGTGATACGTATTACTAAAGAGTTTAGATATGAGGGTGCGCATGCATTGTATAACTATGATGGCAAATGCAGGAATATACATGGTCACTCCTATGTGCTGTATGTAACTGTAAAGGGAACTCCTATAGATGATGACTCAAATTGCAAGAATGGGATGATTCTTGATTTTTCAGATTTCAAGAAGATAGTGAATGATACAATAATTGAAGAGTTTGACCATGCACTTGTACTCAGGGCAGAGGCGCCTTTGGTACAGGAACTTGGCAGTGCCTATGAGAAAGTGATATTGGTTGATTTTCAGCCTACCTGCGAAAACCTTATTGTATATTTTGCAAACGTTATAAAGGCTCATCTGCCGGAAAATGTAGAATTGTACAGCCTCAAGCTGCACGAAAGCCCCTCTTCTTTTGTTGAGTGGTATGCGGCCGACAACAGTTAGATTCAAAAGAAGAAGTTATTTGCAACATAGATTCAGAGATTTATGAACAAGATATTCCTTATAGATGGACATGCTCAAATATTCAGGATGTACTATGCCTTTATGAGACGTCCTATGGTAAACTCCAAGGGTATGGATACCTCTATACTTTTTGGCTTTACCAAAATGTTGCTTGAACTTATTGCCAAAGAACAGCCTACCCATCTTGCTGTGGCATTTGATCCGCCTGCAAAGACCTTCAGACATGAGGCTTATGAGGAGTACAAGGCAAACAGAAGTGCTGCTCCCGAACTTGTAAAGCAGGCACTTGAGCCGTTGCAGGAGATACTTGCGGCTTTTGGAATACCTGTAGTAATGATGCCCGGTTATGAGGCCGATGATGTAATTGGCTCAATGGCCACCCAATGGGGTAATGAGACCAATAAGGTGTTTATGGTTACTCCCGACAAAGATTATGGTCAGTTGATAACTGAGGATATATTCCAGTACAAACCTGCAAAAGGAGGTAATGATGTTGAGGTGTTGGGTAAGGAACAGATTTGTGCCCATTATGGAGTTTGTGATCCTCAGCAGGTTATAGATATTCTTACCATTTGGGGAGATGCATCTGATAATGTACCGGGAGTTAGAGGCATTGGAGAGGTGGGAGCCAGGAAACTTGTCGGGAAATATGGAGGAATAGAGAGTATCCAGGCCCATTTGGAAGAACTTCCACCCAAACAAAGAGAGGCATTTTTGGAGGCTGCATCACAACTGGAGATGAGCAGGTTCCTTATAACAATAAAGACCGACATAAATCTGCCGCTTACATTGCAGAATATTGAGTTGAAAGAGTTTAACTACAAAGATGTACTATCAATTTTCAATAAATATGAGTTCAATTCATTAAGAAAACTTCTTCCGGTATCGTTGGAAGAGCTTAAAGAGTTGGAGAATTCATCAGAAAACATTCCATTTGGCAATGAGCAAACTCCTGAAGATAAAGCAGATACGTATGTTTTTGAAGAGGCTCCACTTTCGGAGGTAATTTCTGCTGCACAAAGGGACAGGATTGCAGGTCTGCATATTACAGATGGTGGAACAATAATACTGTCGGGATACAAAAATGAAAAAGCCTCTTTGGAGAAGAGAATTTCAATTGCGGAGGTTGGCAATTTGGGAGAATTGGAGAGTAGGGAGGCTCTTTATAAGGATGTGAAGATGGTGCTGGAGGATAAAACAATCCTTAAGGTGGGTTATGGATTTAAAGAGTGTATTAAGGAGTTATGGCGCATTGGAATTGATTTGAATGGGAGTAGTTCGGGATATCTGGAAAATGTTGGAGATGTGTCAATTATGCATTATCTGATAAATCCTGAACGTAGTCATAAACCAGATATGCTTATAAAGTCATATCTGAATGTTGATCCGGAGAGTTGGATGTCGGATGGAGGAGATGCAAATAAGAGTTGTGATGTTGAATTGGATCTTTTTTCGGCGCCTGTTGAGGAGAATCTGCCAGGGGCTGGGATTAAAGATAAAAGGGAGTGTGCGCTTATGCTGCCACTTTATGGAAAGATCCTGGAGGCTTTGGAGTGTGCCGGGCAAAGCAGACTCTATTTTGATATTGAGATGCCTCTTATTGGGGTTTTAAGCTATATGGAGTGGCAGGGAGTTAAGATAGATACCGGCCATTTGAAGGAGTATAGCCTTGAACTTACATCTGAATTGAATGAGATTGAGCAGCAGGCGCGTGAGCTTGCCGGTGACGAATCAATAAATCTCTCATCGCC
>JAFZFL010000208.1 GCA_017555925.1 Bacteroidales bacterium
AATTTTGTATACGACAGAAAAAAGGGCACAACAAGGGCGTTGGAGTATAATGATGATTATGGATATGCAGGTTTTACCAATGATATAGATGGCGGTATGTTATTCTACCCCAAATATATTAATGAGGGTAAAATGTACCAGTTGGTAGATGCCATAGATTTTATCGAGTATGCACAAAAGAGCAATTCCCAAAAGATGAAGGAAGTTGCTGCCACCCTCACAGACGAGAGTAATCCGGTGGTGGTTGTTGCAACGCTGAAAGAGTAATAGCTTTTCCATATAAAAACTTATATTTGCAACAAAGTATCTTTCAGATTATGGTTAAGGAGGTTTTGTTGCTGTTGGTTATGTTCTGGAATGTAGAGAATTTCTTTGATCCTTTTCCCGGGAATTCTGGTATGGGTCAAGGGGCAGAGGAACCCTTTACACCCCAAGGAGAGAAGTTCTGGACCTGGAAAAAGTTTGAGCGTAAAAGGGATGATATTGCCCGTAGTGTTGCTCTGGTAAAGGATGTGTATGGAAATTTTCCTGCTTTGATAGGGTTGGCGGAGGTAGAAAATTCTTTTGTTCTGAAACAGCTTGTGGATAATACAATTTTGGCACCTTTGGAGTATGGTTTCATTCATAATGATTCTCCCGACAGAAGAGGTATTGATGTTGCGCTGCTTTATAGGAAAAGAGAATTTAAACCGCTAATTGTTGAATTTGTACCATTGAGAGATTCCGGTGGTATTGTTCAAACCAGGGAGATGCTATATGCTAAGGGCCTGTTCAGAGATCTTGACACCTTACATCTGTTTGTATTGCACTGGCCCTCAAAATTGGGAGGTAAAGAGGCTGAGAGCCGTAGGGAAGAGGCTGAAAAAATGCTAAGGGGGAGATGTGATTCAATAATGGCTTCAGATTCAAAGGCTAATGTGGTTGTAATGGGTGATTTTAATGATGCTATGCGGGGATGCGCAAATCTTTGCGCAGGGGATTTGTTGAAATTGGATGGTAGTGTGCCGGAGAGTGTGAATGAGATTGACGGGCGTATGGTTGGAGGAACTTACAAATACAAGGGCAAATGGGACAGGATTGACCATTTTTTTGTAAACAGAGAGATGGTTGGAGATGGGGGAATAAAGTTTTTATACTGTCGGGAAGAGGAGAGTGATATTTTTGCACATCCGTTTTTACTGGAGGAGGATAAAATCTATTTGGGGTATAAGGTAAGACGTTCGCTTGTGGGACCACGTTACAATGGTGGTGTGAGTGATCATTTGCCAATATTGCTTAAGGTATATGGCCCGGAATTTTAATAATTTTAACTATTTTTGTAACCGCTTCCTTTAGAGTTGAGGAGCGGTTTTTTATTTATAAGATACTGACTATGAAGCAATATTTAGATCTGCTAAAAAAGATAATGGATGAGGGTACCATTAAGCAGGACAGAACAGGTACAGGAACAAAAAGTATATTCGGCTATCAGATGCGTTTTAATCTCAATGAGGGTTTCCCATTGCTTACTACCAAAAAAGTGCATTTGAAATCAATCATTTATGAGTTGCTGTGGTTTATAAATGGAGATACAAACATCAAGTATCTGAACGACCACGGTGTTACAATTTGGGATGAGTGGGCCGATGAGAATGGTGAACTCGGACCTGTTTATGGAGCGCAGTGGCGCAGATGGAAGGCAGATGATGGAAGAGTGATTGACCAGCTTTCAAATCTTATGAAAGCGCTTAAAGAGAATCCCGATTCGCGCAGACATATAATCTCTGCCTGGAATGTTGCTCAGGTGGATAATATGGCATTGCCGCCTTGCCACTCGCTTTTCCAGTTTTATGTGGCAGACAACAGGCTCTCTTGCCAATTGTATCAGAGAAGCGCAGATGTTTTTCTTGGTGTGCCTTTCAATATTGCATCATATGCCCTGTTTACTATGATGATTGCCAAGGTTTGCGGATATGAACTTGGAGATTTTGTCCATACCCTTGGAGATACCCATATATATCTGAATCATTTTGAGCAGGTTGCAACTCAGCTTGAGCGTGAGCCGCGAGCCCTTCCAAAGATGCTCATTCATGGAGATCAGAAAGACATTTTCAGTTTCAAATATGAAGATTTTGAGTTGGTGGATTATGATCCGCACCCGGTAATAAAAGCGCCAATAGCAGTTTAGTGGGCAGATCTTGTTTTTTGTTTATAGAAATTAATTGAGAGAATAGTATGTTATCCCTTATAGTAGCTGTGGCTCAGAATAATGCCATTGGCAGAAATAACGAACTTTTGTGGCATATTTCGGAGGATTTGAAATATTTTAAGGCAACAACAACAGGCCATCCTGTAATTATGGGCCGCAAGACTTACGAGTCAATTGGACGTCCGCTTCCGGGCAGGCGTAATATCGTGGTAACCAGAGGAATATTGCAAGAAGACGGAAGTGTGGCATATAAGTTGGATATTCCGCCAATAAAAAATCCGCAGACCACATCACTTGAAATAATATCAAGGCTTGATGATGCTGTTGCCATTGCGAAGGAGTCTGATCAGGAGTTTTTTATAATGGGAGGCGGACAGCTTTATAATCAGACCTTCCCCTTCGCCGACAGACTTTACATAACAAAAATCTATGCAGTTGCAGAGGATGCAGACACTTTTTTCCCGGTTGTGGATGAAAATGAATGGAGGGTTATGGAGAGCAGTGGAAGAAAAGTTGATCCTGAGAATGGAATTGAATTTGAGTTCCTTGTATATGAGCGCAAATAAGACTGCGCAGCTGTTTTTTATTTAAAGTAGAGGTTATTATGTCGCAAAGAGACTCTTTTGCCAGTAAGTTCGGTGTTTTAGTGGCAATGGCCGGTTCGGCTGTAGGCCTGGGAAATTTGTGGAGGTTCCCTTATCTGGTAGGAACAAATGGAGGTGCAGCCTTCATAATCATCTATCTTGCCATTGTCTTTTTTTTGGCTCTGCCAATAATGTATTCTGAGTTTCTGATTGGTCGTAGAGCACAATCAAATGTGTATGGAGCATTCAAGAAACTGGCTCCCGGATCAAAATGGGGTGCAATTGGAGTGCTCTCTCTGATATGCTGTATAATGGTAATTTCATTCTATTCGGTTGTTGGAGGGTGGACTCTTGATTATCTTGCAAAGTCAATATCTTTCAAGTTCTCATCGGGTGTGGAGCATCTTGACGGAATGTTCGAGCAGACAATTGCTTCGAGCTATAGGCCACTCTTGTTTATGACTCTGTTTGTTGTACTGTCGGGAGTAATATTATACAGCGGTATTAAAGATGGTGTGGAGAAGTACTCTAAAGTGCTTATGCCACTGCTTTTTGTGATGGTTATAATAATTGCAGTGCGTTCGCTTATGTTGCCTGGTGCTATGGCTGGTGTTGAGTTTCTCTTCAAACCCGATTTTTCTAAAGTGACTTCCCAGACATTCCTGGATGCTCTTGGTCAGGCATTTTTATCATTGAGTGTGGGTTTTGGTATTATCTTCACTTATGGATCTTATGTGAAAAAGGAGGTCAACATTATATCGATGTCGCAACAGACTGCCATTGCGGATACTGTTTTTGCAATAATAGCCGGTGTGGCCATAATGCCGGCAGTTTTCTCTTTTGGCATATCTCCGGGACAAGGCCCAGGATTGGTGTTTGTCACCCTTCCATATATCTTCTCGCAAATTCCATTAGGTGGAATTCTTGCAATTCTCTTCTTCTTTGTACTCTTTATTGCGGCCATAACCTCTGCAATATCTCTGCTTGAGGTTATTATAGCCTATATTGTTGAGGAGTTTAAGATAAAGAGGAGTGT
>JAFZFL010000209.1 GCA_017555925.1 Bacteroidales bacterium
ATGGCTACTGTAAAATTGAATATTGATGGTGAGATATGTACAGCTACGAGCAGTGGCAATGGCCCTATTGATGCCGCTTTCAAAGCTGTAAAACAGCTTGTAAACAGAAAGATTGTTGTTGAGGAGTTCTTGGTTCAAGCTATAACAAGAGGTTCTGATGATGTTGGTAAAGTACATATTCAGGTGGAGAACAGAGGCAATCTTTACTATGGCTTCTCTGCCAATACAGATATTATAACAGCAGCGGTTGAGGCCTTTGTTGATGCAATTTCCAAGTTTATCTAGCTGTTGGCAAATTTATCAGTGAGAAGAGAACAATACAAAATAGCAATTATATATGGCTAAAACACTATTTGACAAGATATGGGAGACTCATGTTGTGCAACAGCTTGAGAATGGCCCTACACAATTATATATAGACAGACATTTTATTCATGAGGTGACTTCGCCGCAGGCTTTTGCCGGTTTGGATAAAAGGGGTATAAAAGTGTTCCGTCCGGAGCAGACTTTTGCAACTTGCGACCATAATACCCCAACACTCAACCAGGATAAGCCAATAGAAGACCCGTCAAGCAGAGTTCCGGTAGAGACTCTCTCTGCCAACTGTGCGAATCATAACATTACATATTTTCCGTTGCGTCACCCTTCAAACGGTATAGTTCACGTAATAGGCCCTGAGCAGGGAATAACCCAGCCGGGAATGACTATTGTTTGTGGCGACAGCCATACTGCAACACATGGCGCATTTGGAGCAATTGCTTTTGGAATTGGAACATCGGAAGTTGAAATGGTACTCGCTACCCAGACTCTTTTGCAGAACAAGCCAAAGCAGATGCGCATAACCGTAAACGGCAAATTGGGCAAATGTGTAACCCCTAAAGATGTAATACTCTATATTATATCAAAATTGGGAACCAGCGGCGGTACAGGATATTTTGTGGAATATGCCGGAGAAGTCTTCAGGAATATGAGTATGGAGGGGCGTATGACAGTCTGCAATATGAGCATAGAAATGGGAGCAAGAGGTGGTTTTGTGGCTCCCGACAGTACCACTTTCAATTACATGAAAGGCCGTAAATATATTTTGCCGACAGAGTGTGGAGCATCATCTGACGATTGGGGAACGGAGCAGGAGAAGGCATTTGATGCAATGGTTGCAAAATGGAGCAAACTCTATTCGGATGAAGATGCCCAGTTTGATGCAGAGTATACTTTTGACGGCGCAGACATTGAACCTATGGTCACCTATGGAACCGATCCTGGCAGAGGCATTGCTATAACAGGTTCAATTCCTGAGTGCGATGAGAGCGGAAATAAGGGATTGGCTTATATGGGATTCAAATCCGGTGAACCAATGTTGGGCAAGAGGGTAGACTACATATTTGTAGGAAGTTGTACCAATGGCCGTATTGAAGATTTCAGAGCCTTTGCCCAGTATGTGAAGGGTAAAAAGAAAGCGGATAATGTTACAGTATGGTTGGTTCCTGGCTCTGTGGAGGTGGAGAATAAAATTAAGATGGAGGGGCTGGATACCATTCTTTATGAAGCAGGCTTTGAATTGAGGCAACCAGGATGCTCTGCCTGTCTTGCCATGAATTCCGACAAAGTGCCAAGTGGAGCCTATTCACTCTCAACCTCAAACCGCAACTTTGAGGGGCGTCAGGGACAAGGAGCCCGTACAATGTTGTGCAGTCCGCTTGTAGCGGCCGCAGCCGCAGTAACAGGCGTTATATCTGATCCCAGAGAGAGATAGTGGCTTATCCGGGAGAGTGTGCTTGAATGGATTGAATGGATTGAATGGATTGAAAGGATTGAACGGATTGGAGGTGGCACATGAACCGTAAAAAAGAGAAAGGAAAGATAATAGAAAGAGAAAATAAGATATGGCTTTTGAAAAGATAAATATTTTAAGGTCTGAGGTTATAGCAACTCCGGTGGAGAATATTGATACAGACCAGATTATACCTGCCAGATTTCTCAAGGCTACCAAAAGGGAGGGCTTTGGTGAGGCTATGTTCAGAGATTGGCGATATACAGAGAATAATGAACTTATAGAGGACTCTGTATTTGCTGCCGGCAATCGTGATGCAAAAATTCTTGTAGCCGGAAAAAACTTTGGGTGTGGCTCCAGTAGGGAACACGCGGCTTGGGCTATTGCCGATTATGGATTCAGGGCAGTGGTGTCGAGCTTTTTTGCAGATATATTTAAAAATAATGCTCTGAATAACGGATTGCTTCCTGTACAGGTGAGTGAGGAGTTCCTGGCTGCCATTTTTGAAGAGCAGAAGAGAAATGGCAAGGTAGAGCTTGAAATCAATCTGCCACAAAGAAGTGTGGAGATAGTGGGTGTGGGGTTGAAAGAGAGCTTCCCGATAGGTGAGTATAAACGTCACTGTCTGGAGAATGGGTTGGAGGATATTGATTATCTGATTACCACAAAAGAGATTATTGCAGATTATGAGAGTAAACGTCAGTAGTATTTGTTCATTTGTCAATTAAAGGTTATGAAGAGGAGTATTGCAGTTTTGCCTGGCGATGGCGTAGGACCTGAGATAATAGCACAGGCTGTTAAGGTAGTTGGAGCTATAGGAAAAAAATATAATCATCAGTTTGATTTTGAGTATGGTATAATTGGAGCTTGTGCAATAGATGAGTGTGGGGAACCCTATCCGCAAGCAACTCATGAATTGTGTCAGAAGAGTGATGCTGTGCTTTTTGGTGCAATTGGTGATCCCAAATATGATAATGATCCAAATGCGAAGGTGCGTCCGGAGCAGGGACTCCTTAAAATGAGGAAGAGTCTTGGACTCTTTGCAAATTTGCGTCCTATTGCCCCATTTGAGTCGCTATTGGATAAGTCTCCGCTTAAATTGGACAGAATTAAAGGGGTAGATCTTATGATTGTCAGAGAACTTACAGGCGGCTTGTATTTTGGTGAGCCAAGGGGTAGGAATGAGAGTGGAACAGCCGCTTTTGACACTTGTATTTACAGCAAGGAGGAGATTATAAGAGTCTCTGAAAAGGCTTTTGAGCTTGCAAGGTTAAGAAGGAGCGCCGTTACACTTGTTGATAAGGCCAATGTGCTTGCAACAAGCAGATTATGGAGAGAAACAGTAAAAGAGCTGCATGCGCAGAAATACTCCGATGTAAAATTGGACTTTATGTTTGTAGACAATGCTGCCATGCAGCTTGTTACAGCTCCAGGCAAATTTGATGTACTTCTTACAGAGAATCTGTTTGGAGATATTTTGAGCGATGAGGCAAGTGTAATAACAGGCTCTATAGGATTATTGCCATCTGCATCTGTGGGCAGGAGCGTTTCGCTGTATGAGCCTATCCATGGTTCATATCCTCAGGCCAAAGGCAAGAATATAGCCAATCCTATTGCAACTGTACTCTCTGCTGCAATGATGCTTGAATACTCTTTTGGAATGAAGCAAGAGGCTGCCGATATAAGAAGTGTCTGCGCAAGTTCCATTGATAATGGTATTGTAACAGAGGATTTGGCTGCAGGAGGAAAAAGTTACTCTACAACAGAGGTAGGAGAGTATATCTGCAATGTTATAGAGGGAAAATAGGTGCTTGAGGCAAGGCCGGTACAGTAAGGTCTTGCTACAGGCTCTTTTTTCTTATAAGATTGAGACCGTCGCGGAGGGGAATGATCACATTCTCTACGCGGGGGTCTTCTTTTATCATCTTGTTGAAGTTGTATATGCCTTGTGTCTGGGCATCTGAAGGGAGAGGATTTGCGTAGACTTTGCCATCCCAGATTACATTGTCG
>JAFZFL010000210.1 GCA_017555925.1 Bacteroidales bacterium
CCATATCCATCTCCGCCTCCGGAAAACGAACTATCCCCGACGAGTTAAGTATATGACACAACACATCTTTTCTTCCCAATCGGTCTTTAAGTAATGTACTCCACGTTCTAAACTTTGCTATCTGACTGCGAGTAAAATGATCCATTTCGGAATCTTCACTACAAGCCAGATGTGAGAAAAACGATTTAACCTCTATAGTTTTGGCATCTTTAAGTCTGTCTATCAGCTCCGAAATGTCATCTTCCATAAATCCCAAACGGTGCATTCCTGTATCGAGTTTTATATGAACAGGATACTCTTCTATACCCATCTCTTCAAGGATTGAGTTGAAAATCTTGAGTGAGTAGAGGTTTGGCATGCCCGGCTCAAGTTGGTATTCAATGATATCTTTGTAGTAATCTGTGCCTGTTGTAAGAACAATAATTGGAGTTTTGAGACCTCCCTGGCGCAATTCAATTCCCTCAACAGGATGTGCAACACCAAAGTAGTCGGCACCTGCCTCGGCCATAACTTTGGCAAACTCAACAGCCCCATGACCGTATGAATTGGCTTTGATGAGGATAAGAAGTTTGGTTGACGGTTTCAGTTTTGATCTGAAGTAGTTGTAGTTATGGATACAATTGGAATAATTGATTTCCAATTGGGCAAATGTGTTTTGAACTAAATCCATAGTTTACTTGTATAATATAGTGTTAATTTAAAGGTAATCCACCGGATAATGGCATAGGCCAACGGTTTGCGCCCGTAAAGATAGTCAATAGATTAATTGATTATTCAAAAAGATTGAAAATGTTTTTTATCGAATGGGTTATTAAATTAAATTTTATATACAACCAATGTATAATCAACAATTAATATTAGAAAAAAATGAAGTACAAATCTTTTTTAGCGGCGGCATTGGTAATTGTCATTGCAGCTGCCTCATGTGGAACAAAAAAACAGAGTGTAAATGAGCAACTCATTGGAGTATGGGCCGGCATTGATACAATTCAGATTGTAACATACGATACTCTGGGAAATTTAAACATTGAGACCATTGCTGTACCGGTGGCAATTGAATACTTTGCAGATACAACAATGAATGGTAAGGTCAAATATAATGACTCTACAATGGCAAATATAGATGCTGTTGTTCTTGTAGGTGAGCCATATATCTCTTACACTGGTGTTATGAATGTAAATGATGCCAAACAGCACATTAACGGTGAACTCTTTTATCAGGAGAATCCGGAGAGTCTTACAATGGAGTTCTTCTCCAAAGATCCTGCTACAGGTGCGGAGCATAGAGGAAAAGGTATATTAAAGAGGCAGATGGCCAAATAGTGGATTTACCAGATGATGGCTGAAAATAGAAAGCCGATCAGATTGGCAGTTACAGGAAGAGGGTGATCCAAAAGGAGTAAGTTTAACGCAGAATTTACCCTTTTGAACCAGCCTCTTATTGAATTGCAGCCTTTTAAAATTATCTGTCGCCCTGCTCTTCAAAAGGTATAATTGAATACTCTCCATACACATACCTCTCTCTGCCCTCAACCGCATTTTTGAGAAGAGAATCTCTTGCTATGTATTTGGTTTTTATAAATAATATGGAGTTCGACAGAGTGGCAAGTTCATCTGCATCAAGCTCTGTAAGTTGCCGGTTAAGATACACATCCAGATTTGAACCTATGGTCAGCCTGTAGTGAGAAAAGTTTTCAATCTTCTTTTCCGATGCAATCTCCATAGCTTTATTGCATCCGGCTTCAAGTCCTATAACAGGGTTTACCTTAGGCATGGAGAATGAGACTGCAAAAATAAGGAACAGCATAGAGAGAGCTATAGAATTGATGGCACTCTCCAGATTCTTCTTCTTGAAAAGAAAATAGAGTGCGCAAATGCCGCCAATGCCAAGTATGGCAACAAAAAACTCAATTGGAGCCCATAGGTCAAAGATAAATTCGGGCAGATCAAGATTATTGAAGAGTCTTACAGCAACTGCAGCTCCTGCAGATGCAATTATGAAGAGAATGGCTGGAACTGCAACCGAGATCTTTATAAATATGTTCTCTTTTATCTGTGGCAACAACATTGCTGTGCCGTATATGATATAAGGGAAGAACGGGAGCATATATATCTCCAGTTTGGAACTTATGATTGAGAGCATAACAAAAGTTCCGCATACTGTCACACCAAAGAATTTGAGCAATGTTGTATTGAAAAGCTTTTTTGATATGCCCAATACTATGGTAACAAATGCAAGCAGAGACCATGGTGCAAGCGAGAACCAGTAGGCTTCACAATAAAAATAGATCGGTTTTTTGTGGTGGAATGCGTCTACAGCCCTGTTTACAGTCTGATTGAAGAGCAGGTTGTTGAGGTATTCAACACCACCATCTATATATACACAGGTGAACCATACTGCACAAAGTGAGGCCAACAGAACCCAGCATCTCCATCCGAGGTATTTACCTATGCTGCTGATCTCCCCACTTATCGCAAGGAAGAGCACTATTGAGAGAAGAGGCATCATAATACCAATAGGTCCTTTGGTGAACAGAGCCATAAATATATATAGCGGAAGAAGCCATCTCCACTTGCGGTAACGCTGTTTTTCAGCCATGCTTCCACTCAGATTCCGTCCGGAATTTCCCTCTATAAGATGATTGTGCATATACATTCTGTAAAATGTATACAGGGAGAGTGTAATGAACATTGTCATCAACATATCCATTCTGAGTACAATTATTGGCGCAATGAAATATATTGATGTAACCAGCATCAACTCAGCGTTTATGGTCTTGTTTCTTGACAGATACCTTTGACACCATTTTCCCATGATCCATAAGGTTATGAATGCGGGAATTACAGAGAGAAGAGAGATGAAAAACATCAGATGCTTGCCAAAAAGCAACTTCCCGGCCATTATAGCCCAGATATACAAAGGCGGCTTGTCGGCATAAGGTACACCATGATTGTAGAAAGCAAAGAGGTTCCCATTGGCAATTGCCTCATCTGCTATGCTAAGGTATTTCAATTCATTATCGGGAGTGAAATCTCTTAAAAGCAACAAGGGAAGCAGTGCCAGAAAAATAAGCAGGTATCTCATCCACTGTTTCATATCTGTAAAGTTTGTAGTGTTGTATGGTAATGGAACTCAGTTGTCTCTTTTTTTCTGTTTGTACAATAGAATAAGGTTTCTTGTGTATGATACAAATCCGAATGATTGTCCTAAAATCAGTACGGGGTCGAGCCTTATTATTCCGTATGATACTATTATGGTTGAACCAATCAGGCTTATGATCCAGAATCCTGCCGGCAGGAGAGACTCTCCGTGGCGCTTCGAATAGAAAAATTGGTAAACGAACCGGAGTGTAAAGACAATCTGCCCCAAAGAACCGAAGATTACAAGAAATGGGGGTATTTGTACATTGTTGAGGCACTGCTCCACAAACTCTCCCCAGTCATTGAGTATATATGTAATCCCGACAGCCGGAGTGGCAATTAGAGTTATTCTGAGAATAAGGTGAAGCCTTCGCCATACCCCCTTCTCATCGAGATTCCATATATATATATAGTAGGCAATGACCTGACCCAGCATTATGGCAAAGTCATTTCTCAACCATCCGTAGATGAAGAGCAGATAAGAAGCTGCCATACTCAATGCCCAGAATATTGTTGGGGAGACAACCCTTTTTGCCTTCTCCGACAGAATCCACTGTACAAGTATTCTGGCAGAGAAGAGTGCCTGAGCCAAAAAACCTATTATATAGATGTACATATCCTCTTACTCTTGTATTGCTCACTGCCGCAATTAAAGATTGCTGCTGCCAACATTGTAGTTAATATATCTTTTTCGCATCCATCTGTAGGCAAAGCAATCCTTGAAAGGGGCAACAAGCCTGTTCCAAAGATGATATTTTGATACGCCTGCTGTACGAGGAAAGTGGCGGACAGGAATCTGCATCATTTTTCCTCCCTCCTGCAGCTGGATAAGGGCAGGGAAGAAACGGTGCATTCCTGTAAACATTGGAATACGCTTGGCATACTCTGTCTGGAGAACCTTGAGAGGACATCCGGTATCAATGGCATTGTCTCCGGTCATCATCCTTCTGAATCCGTTGGCAATCTTTGATTGAAGATTTTTGAACAGACTGTCTTTTCTGTTTGCCCTTATTCCCATTACAAGCGGATACTCCTCTGCATAAGGAAGAAGAAGATTGAAATCCATTGGGGAGGTTTGAAGATCGGCATCGATATAACCTACAAATTTTGAATGACAGCTGTCAAAGCCTGCCTTTATAGCTCCACTCAATCCCGTATTTTTGCTGAGTGATATATAATAGAAGTGCTCGTTGCGTTTACATACCTCTTTTACCAGCTCCATTCCATTATCCTTTGAACCGTCATTGACAAACAATACCGCCACCGACGGAATTACAGAGGATTCCATAAATGCTTTAAGTTCCCTCTCAATATTGAGAATATTATCCTCTTCATTATAAAATGGTACAAGTACAGTAAACGTATACTCTTTGGTTTTATTCATTTGTTCAAGTTTTAGTCAGCGCCAAACAGGGCGGTATCATACAAAGTTAATCACTTTTTTGTTAATTGCAGTTGGGAACGGCCACTTTTAGTAGATAAGTTTTACATTATCAAGCCACAACTTGTTTGTTATGTCTCCAACATAAGCCTCTCCATGACCGGCAGATATTCTCAAAACAATATGTGTCGGGATTTCGGTGCCACTCTCATCCCACACTATCTCCTTTATAGGGACAGATTTGCCTTTGGAATTTACGGTGTATTGTTCTACCTCTTCGGGAACCAACTGCATAAAATCTTTATAGAAAGGCTCTTTGGTTATATTGCCATATTTTATCTCTATCTGGTAACCGTTATTCCAGGTAGTGTCTGTCTGGGTAAAACGCTCGTAGGCAGTACCAACTCTCATGGCATACACATTCCCTTTGTCATCTTCCCATCTTTTTTGAAGATACAGGGCACACTCCGAATAATCATCCTGCCAGAGCGATTTTGGCGCTCCCAATCCGGTAGCCCTCATCTGGTTATTTCCAACTATGGTCTTGTAGTCGAACTGTATGGCCTTTGGCCTGTCGGTGAAGGGTATGCCAACACACAATTTGCCTTGAGGGTTCTTTGTATCCCTTATTGGCTCATTTATATAGCCGAGGAAGATGGTGCCGGTTGCAATAACATTGAGGTTTACAAGACCAAGAACTTTAATTTTTTCCAATCTGGTTTCCAATCTCACACAATTGCCATCGCCTCTCTTCTCTGGAAAAACGGAGCAGCTTGTTTTTATTATGCCGCTTACATTTGCCATTATGCTTGATGTGGCCCATACGCAGCCTGGCGGGTTACTATATGCAACGGGGCCCTTAATTGTATCTCCCTTTGCTATTTCGTACGTATATTTTGTTTCACCGCCAATGATGCCGCTCTCTTTAATCTCTCTTACAACCCACTCGTCAAATTTCCCCCATTTCTCTATATTATAGGCATTTGGGCATTGGGCATAAGTGCCTGACAGAGTCAATCCCATGTAAATTAGTGAAATAATTGAGGATAGTACCCTTTTCATATTTTATCTAACAGTAAAAATGGTTACAATTGGATTAAAATTACTACCTTAGTGCTTCTTTATCTGGCCGCAATGAATAAGATTAACTCCATAATCATTCTCGTTTTGAGCATGTTGCTCTTCTGCAATAATGCGGCAGCTGTAAAAGCGGGAACAAAGATAGTAAAATATCGGCAACCTAATGGCTCTGTGGTCTATTTGAAAGTTTATGGAGATGAGTTTTACGGGTATACAAAAAACATTTCTGGGGAGTTGGTAAATATAGGTCCCGACAGATATTTGCATAGAGTCTCTGCACAGCAAGACAAAAAAATAACTCGTCATACCATGTATGAAAATGGCAGGGAACATCTTTTACGTGGTGCGCAGTGCATACTCCCTGATTCAGATGTAGCATACAATTCTTCAAAAATTAGAACCCGTTCCAACATGGTGGAGCAGCACCGTATGGAGTCTTTGGTCCTTCTTGTGGAGTTTGCAGATGTGAAGTTTACAATGAATGAGCCAAAGGAGTATTTCAATTCAATGTTGAATGGTACGGCATTCTATGGTAATGGTGCTACAGGAAGTGCTGCAGAATACCTTAATGATAATTTTGGGGCAGGATATGACTTTTCGTTTAATGTTGAAGGAATAGTCACTCTGCCAGAAAAAATGGAGAGTTACGGTGCAAAAAATGAGTTCTTCAATGATGTCAATCCTGCAAAGATGGTTAGGGAGGCTTGTGAGATAGCCTCATCAATGGGGGTGGATTTTTCCATTTACGATTCGGATAATGATGGTGTGGCCGACAATGTGGCCATAATATTTGCTGGATATAATGAGGCCGAGAGTGGTGACGGCTCGGCAATCTGGCCTCATTATGGAAATATTTCAAATGAAGATGTATTGCTGTCGGGAGTAAAAATAGGAGGATACTCCTGCAGCTCTGAGTATACGGGAGACAATACAGAGTTGAAACCTGCAACAATAGGTACTTTTTTGCATGAGTTCTGCCACTATCTTGGATTGCCCGATATGTATGATGTCAATGGTGAGGTGGAGGGATTGTCGAATGCCCTTTATGGTTCGCTCTCAATAATGGATGCCGGTAACTACCTTAATGGTGGCAATACCCCTCCCTGTCTTACCTCTATAGAGCGTGAGATACTTGGCCTTGATGAGATAGAAGATCTTGTGCCGGGAAACAATTATACTCTGCAGCAACTTCCTTCCGCATCGCGTATATATAGGGCGGAATCGGATAATGACGGGGAGTATTTTTTTTTTGAGTGCCGTAATGCAACCGGATGGGACACTCACATTGGCGGTAGTGGAATGGTAGTATATCATATTGACAAGTCTCAAAATATAATAGCGGGAATCAGGTCAGATTTGAGGTGGAAGCATAATGTGATAAACAGTTATGCAGGGCATGAGTGTGCAAAGGTGCTTTCTGTAAATAGTGATCTTTTTTTTCAGGGGTCGGACGGGAAAAATTCATTGTCGTACAATACTTTTCCCAATCTGAGGGATTGGAACGGAGGCGGAGTTGGAGTTTCGCTTGAGAATATAGCTTTTGCCAATGGAACTGTTACTTTCAGAACAGCCGCTGACATTGCTTTGAGGGATACGCTGCCCTATGCTGGGGATATTCGGGTAAGACCCTATCAAAAAGGGGCATTCATAGAGTGGACTCCTCTATATTATTGCAATGATAATGGCCGCTCCTCCAAGAATGGAGCAGGAGAGTGGGTTGTTACAGTAACGGATGTTGAGAGCAAGAGCGAACTATTCAGTTCTAATGTCATTTCATCATATGTTGCTGCAGAAAATCTGATGCCCGACAAAGAGTATATTGTTAAGGTCCACTATCTGCACAACCGGTTTATGGGTATGGGTAACTCAATACAATTCAGGACACTTCCTGTTTCATCCCAATTCCCATTTGTTGTTTTTAAGCAAATATACCTGGTTGGAGATGTATTGCATATTGATGTGCAGAATACAGAGAATCTGGTGAGAGGATGGGCTGTAAAGATAGATGGAAAGAGTATGTTGGATGAGTATTACACATTTTCCGCACCGGGAGAGTATCATGTTGAGGTGTTGCTCTATCTTTCTGATGCTTCTGTTGAGGTGATAAACAAGTTGGTGAAGGTAGATGAAAAATAGGTGTTTTATGATACGGAACTTTATGCATATTAAGGGAAATCATCTGGTTTATGCACTTCTTTTGTGCCTGCTTCCGTATGGATGCAATAAGAGTCCCAAAGGTCTCTCTGTTGAATCTGATAACTTTGAAAAGAGGAGTGCTGTAGGATTGGTTATAAATAAAAATTATGTCATCCAATTTAACAAAACCAGCTCCCAGTATGTATATAATATTAAGAGAAGGAGTGTGCGTATTCAGACTGATGATCAGAGCAAGTATGTTAATGCTCTATTCATTGATTATCCCGGAGTGGAGCCGCAGGTTGGCGATGCCGTTATGGTTGAGATAATTTACAGGGATAGAGCATCTGGACCGGAGACAAGATTGGTTGCAGCTATGCTTGTACTCAAACGGGAAGGGGGAAAGTGCTGGTTGTGGAATGAAGAGAAAAAGATTGGACTGGTTCTTGATAAGGAGTTGTTTGGCTAATTGGCTAATGCTCAAAAAAAAGAAGTTGCTTAAGTTCAACTTCTTTTTTAAAAGTAACAAAACTGTTACTAGTTTTTAGCTGCTTCAACTGAAACTTTTCTAAACTCTTTCATAAGTTTGCCAAGTTCAAGTGCAGATTTTCTTGCGCGTGTACCTGCTGCTTTGTTACCTTTAACCATCTGAGCCTCAGCGTCTTTTGAAAATGCTGCAAATTCAGCATTAATCTTCTCAATAAGTTCTTTCATCACTGTACAGTTTTATAAAGTTAAATAATCGTTCTAAAATTATGATAATTTTTTAACTTTACAAAAAAAAAATAACATTTTTAAGCAGCCGAACGATATGAGTTTCAGTATAAAAGAGATAGTCAGTGCCTTCATGGTACTCTTCGCCATCATAGATATTACAGGGTCAATTCCTATTATAATTGATATAAAAAGTAAGGGTGGAAAGGTCAAGCCGCTCTTTGCTGCAATAGGCTCTCTTATACTCTTTATTCTATTCCTCATTGCTGGCGACGGATTGCTTTCTCTCTTTGGCGTGAATATAGAGTCTTTTGCGGTTGCCGGCTCAATAGTCATTTTTGTGCTCGCGCTTGAAATGATATTGGGCGTTGAACTGATGAAGAATGATGGACCTGGAGGGAGTGCAACACTTGTGCCTATAATATTTCCGTTGATTGCAGGAGCCGGAACTCTTACAACTCTGCTCTCATTACGTGCAGAGTATGCTTTTGAAAATATAGTAGTGGCAATATTGCTCAATATGGTTGTAGTTTACTTTGTGTTAAGCAAACTCGAGTATATTGAGAAGTTTTTGGGTAAGGGTACAATATATGTCCTCAGAAAATTCTTTGGAATAATTCTGCTGGCAATTGCCATAAAACTCTTTGCAACAAATATAGCCTCCCTGTTCTGAATCATTTGTACATACCCTCTCTGTTGAGCAGGTGGTCGAGATTGGCCAGATGGTATAACATAACAGCGGTTACAGTGGCAGAGTGCTCCTGATATTCAGGAATGCTCTTGTTGAAGAGATCGCTCTCTGTGTGCCATATCTCCATATATTGGAAATTGTAACCCTTCGGGTCTCCCAATTTGGGGTAGAATACAGGAACACCTTTTTTTGCAAATGGGGCATGGTCTGATCCTCCGCTTCTTTTTGGAAAGTCTGGCGCCTCCTCCTCTCTCTCTTTTACTTCAAAAGGAAAATCCGGATTAATTGAATTGAGAGCCGGCCCGATTGCTGCAAAATCTTCATACATTGCAGGTGGAACGGTTATTTCGTATGGAACAAGCGGTCCTCCATCCCTATTGAAGTAATTTGAAATTTTCTTCAATTTGTCGGGATTGTTCTTTACAAAAAATTCAGAACCCAAAAGTCCGAACTCCTCGGCTGCCCAGAGGCAGAAAAGGATGGTGCGTTTAGGTTTGCCTCCGGCTTCTGAAATCAATCTCGCAGCTTCGAGGGTAGGAGTAATGCCTACACCGCAGTCAACACCGCCAGTAGCCGAATCAAATGAGTCAATGTGTCCGCCTGCCATTACATACTCGTCAGGATATTCACTCCCTTTCATTACACCAATAATGTTGTAGAACTTTACAGGACCCATTTTGAAATGGTTTCTGATGTCAAACTCCAACTGGAAATACTCCTTGCGCTCAACCATCTTCTTTATAATCTGATATTGCGCCTCATCGAGTTTGATATCCGGAAGATCCGGCAAATTGTCAAAACTCATATCCATAAGGTTATTCCTGTCATAGAGACAGGTCATAGGAACAGGTGCAGATTGTATAATTCCCAAAATTCCAGCCTCTTTCATCTCCTTATAAAATAGTGCCGGTTTATCTATAAGCTTTATCAGCTCCTTCTTTTGTGGAATGTCAGGATTCTTTTTGTTCTTTGATTTTTCAGGATTGGCTTCGGCCTCTCTTATGAGTTTGTCAACCATTCTGTTGTGAGCCTGAATCTCTTTGTTTTGTCTTGTTGCCTCGGTATTGAAAGCAATAGCCTCTGCACGTACTGAGTCGGCTTTGGCTGAGAAATCTATTGGCCATCCTCCGCTTCTGCCAGATATAAGTACCCAGGCACCCTTTAATGTGCCCTTCATTCTGTCAAACTCCTCTTGAGTTTTAGGCTCAATTACAACGTGGCCACGTTCTACCCCTCTTGTGCCGGCTGTATACGACGGGGTAATGAAGTGGAGCGTCATTCCATTACCTCCTACCATCCTGCCGAACCATGGACCCCTGTTGAATCCAACAGGCAGTGTGCCAACTTCCTGCCGCCATACATCAAGTCCCCACTTCCTGAACATATGCTCACACCAGTTCTCAACATTGGTACAGGCATCCGAACCTGTAATTCTGCCTCCAAAGCGGTGGCATAAAATGTCAAGCCACTCAGTTGTGCGGTTATCTGTCTGTCCCAACTCTATTATTTTTGCAATAATGGGGTCGGTTGCTGTATATTCATTGGTTTCTGCTTGGTTTGACTCTCCCGAAGTGGTGGAGGCTGTTATTTGTGCGTATGCGTTTGGTGCTGACAATAATGCTGAAACAGCTATAATTGTATATA
>JAFZFL010000211.1 GCA_017555925.1 Bacteroidales bacterium
AAATTTTGCATTTTCAATTGCAGCTTCTGAGAGTTCGGAACCACTCAACATTCTGGCCACCTCCATAATCCGCTCCTCCCTTACAAGCTGTCTTATATACGTACGGGCCCTATTACCGGAATCAAACTCTTTATAAACAAGCAAATGAGTCTCTCCTTTTACCGCTATCTGGGGCAAATGCGTAATGGCAATAACCTGCATGTTATTACCCATTCTGCCTATCATCTCACCCATCTTGTCCGCTATACTGCCCGATACACCCGTATCAATCTCATCAAATATCATTGTAGGCATTCCCGTGTAGTTTGCCATAAGCTCCTTAAGGCACAACATTATCCTCGACAACTCTCCACCAGATGCAACTTTGGCAATATCTGTAAGAGCTGCACCACCATTGGCTGCAAACATAAACTTTATTGCATCCCTGCCACTATCAGAATATGCCACTGCCTCGTCAAGTTCAACAGCAAACTTGGCATGTGGCATTCCCAACTCCCTTATACTCGCCTCCAACACACTGCCCAACTCTTTGGATTTGGCTCTCCTCAAAGCGGAAAGTTTGCGGGCAAGTTCCTCTCTCTTTGCCTCCAACTTCCCTACCAGAGCAATCTGCTCTGCCATATCGGTTGCCGATTTTTCTGCACTCTCAAGTTCATATCCAAGAGCATCCCTATATGAAATAAGCTCTTCAACTGTAGCGCAACCATATCTCTTCATAAGATCCTCCAACAGACCTATCCTCTCCTCTACCGTTTCAAGCCTTTGCGGAGATACAACCATGCTCTCCTCCAATCTTGCAAGCTCCTCTTCTATATCTTTACACTCTATCCTACAGCTCTCCAAACGTGCTACAACCTCCTGCAATTCGGGCACAAAGGTATAACACTTTCCCAATAAATGAGCAGCTTCCTTCAAATTTTGTACAATAGAACTTCCCATTGGCTGAAAAAGTGCCAATGAGGTTGCCAAAGCCTCCTTTATCTCCTCAGCATTAGCCAACTGCCCATGCTCAAGTTCAAGTTCCTCCAACTCTCCGCTAACCAACTTAGCCTCCTCAAGCTTTGCCAACTGAAATCTTTTATACTCCTCCTCCCTGGCATTACTCTCCACATCCTGCTCCATCTGTTTCAACAGAGCCTTTGATCTGAGCAAAGCCGAATGGACCTCCCTATAATCTGCCAATATCTCCTTTGAACCTGCAAAATAGTCCAATATCTGCAGCTGGTATGCACTATCACCCAACAACAGATGCTGGTGCTGCGCATGAATATCTACCAACCTGCCAGATATTTTCTGCAACAGACTTACCTGCACAGGCTCATCATTTATAAAAGCCCTTGACCTTCCCGACGGAGCTATTACCCTTCTCAGCACAAGTTCAGACCCAAAACTGCAGAGCTCCTCCTCTTCACCCTGCATATCCTCCCCAAATATTTCAGATAACTCAAGATTGCACCCTCCAATATCAAATAGCCCCTCAACAACGCAATTTTTAGAAGTATCCTTCAGAACTGACATATCACATTTTCCACCCAACAACAATCCAAGTGCCCCCAATAAAATAGATTTACCGGCGCCTGTCTCACCGGTAATTATTATCAGTCCGTCGGGAAGATCAATATCCAGACTCTCTATAAGTGCGTAATTCTGTATTGTTAATTTTTTGAGCATCTCTGCAACCTCTCTATATTGTCTATAATATCTGTTGCCACCTGATTTTTAGATTTCAATTGATATTCCTCTACTTCTCCGTCGCGTGATATGATTGTAATCTTGTTGGTATCGGTCTTGAATCCTGCACCTGCATCCTGCATTGAGTTCAAGACAATCATATCAAGATTCTTCTTTGCCAATTTGCCCTTTGCATTCTCAAGTTCATCGTTTGTCTCCAAAGCAAATCCTGTAAGAAAAACTCCCTCTCTCTTATTTGCGCCAACCCATGCTGCAATATCCTGAGTCGGCGTAAGCAGAAGATTATAGTCACTCTTCTCTCTCTTAATCTTTTTATCTGCCTTCTCAGCCACAGTAAAATCTGCAACTGCAGCACACAAAACCACAATATCGGCACCGTCGAGGTTTGCCTTGGTACTCTCAAACATCTCTTTAGCAGATGTTACAGGAACAATCTCCACATTAGGATGATACAAGCTTACAGAAACAGGACCACTTATAATCTTCACCTTTGCTCCTCTATTTGCAGCCTCATGCGCTATAGCATACCCCATCTTTCCTGATGAGTGGTTTGTAATATATCTGACAGGATCTATCTCCTCACAAGTAGGGCCTGCTGTAATAAGCATACTCTTGCCTGCCAAAGAGCCCTCCCTCGCAAAAATAGCCTCCACATGAGCCACAATCTTTTCAGGTTCCTCCATTCTGCCCTTGCCTTCAAGTCCGCTTGCAAGCTCACCGGCTGCCGGTTCAATGATTATTGCTCCACGCTCCGCCAATATTCTCATATTCTCTTGGGTAGAAGGATGCTTATACATGTCAAGATCCATAGCAGGAGCTATTGCCACCGGACATTTTGCCGACAGATATGTTGTGATCAGCAGATTGTCGGCTACCCCGGAAACCATTTTGCCCATTGTTGCAGCAGTGGCAGGTGCAATAAGGAAGAGATCTGCCCATATACCCAAAGAGACATGACTGTTCCAGTCTCCATTTTCCGGATTATAGAAATCTACTACAATCGGGTTCTTTGACAGAGTTGCCAGAGTAAGCGGTGTAATGAACTGCTTGGCCATTGGAGTCATTACAACCTTAACCTCAGCACCCTCTTTCACAAGTGCCCTAACAAGTAATGCTGCCTTATATGCAGCAATACTTCCCGTTACTCCCAATAAGATATGTTTTCCCTTAAGCGTCATATCAATGTAGTTTGGCTATCTGCCAAAAGAGATTCAATAGTGATTATTATTATGCCTTGCTCTCTACTTTACGATAGTAGATCTCGTTCTCCTGGAACTCTTTGATTGCTACAAGAGTAGGTTTAGGCAACTTCTCATAATGGCGTGAAATCTCTATCTGCTCCCTGTTTTCAAAGGTCTCTTCCAATGTATCTGCGAAGTTTGAGAACTCCTCCAATTTTGCACTCAATTCCTGTTTTACATCTGCAGCAATCTGGTTAGATCTCTTTGCAATTACCATTACAGACTCATAAATGTTACCTGTTGGCTCTGCCAAATCACTCAAATTTCTTGTTACGGTATTACCTGCAACTTTGTTCTGATTTTTTTCCATATCTATAGTATATATACTTTGTTCTTCTATAATAATTTTTCTCTACTTCTCTTTTGAGGTCTCCAACTTTTCAGCATTATCATGCTTCTCCGCATGCCTTCTCATCTTCTCTGCCTTTTTCACCTCTTTAATGGCAGCCTTGTTCTGCTTCTCCGCCTCCCTCTTCTGCTCCTTTGTCAAGGTACCGCTTTCATACTGCTCATCAACATCTGCACCTTTGGTAAAGGCAAGAGCCTTTGCATAATATGCATCAAGTTCCTTGCGGTTTTCGGCATCTGGGTACTCACCTATGTAGTTATAGTAATCATCAATGAAGACCAGGTACCTCTCCTTCTGCTTCTCCCTTACAGAGTTTATAGCATACTTATAGGATGCCAATGCTGTAAAGTACAATACATCTTTTCTGTAAATATTGTCTGCATTATCTCTCAACACATTTTTCAGAGCATAGTGAGCTGCCTTATAATCCTCTGTCCTATAATACAGTTTGGCTGATTCATAGCTCTTTCTGTCGAGGCGCTCCATAAGATCTGCCATCATCTCTTCACACTCTACAAAATGCTCACTTGAAGGGTAATCATACATAAACTCTGTAATTACGCTCATTGCCTTTCTTGTTGGAGTCTGGTCCAATTCGTAACGGTATGTTGACTCATAAAGACATTGCAAACGCAAAAATCTGGCTTTTTCATAAAAAGGACTGCGCGGAAAGACTGTAGTGAACTTGTCAAAATTGCTTTCAGCTGTTATAAAATCCTTCATATTGAAATTGCTCATAGCATTATAAAACTGTACAGTATCTTCCTGAGGCATACCCTGCATCAGAAGGATGAGGTTCTCAAATATCTCGGCAGATCTTCTGTACTTCTTGTTATTATAATACTCAAATGCAGCCTTATACTTTGTTTCCGGATCTGTACTACGTAAGATTGATTCATAATAGCTTGTACACGAAGCTAATAATGAAACCAACAGAGCAAAAATGACTATCTTCTTCAATTGCATTTTCTATTTTTTTAATTCAACGACATTACTGACTGGCAAATAACAAGCCAAAATTACAATGTACCGTTCTCCTGAAGGAACTTCTCTGCGTCCATAGCAGCCCTGCAACCACTGCCTGCGGCTGCAATAGCCTGACGATAAACAGGATCCTGCACATCACCAGCTGCAAAGACTCCAGGAACAGATGTTTTTTGAGATTTGCCGTCTGTTATTATATATCCCTCCTGATTTGTTTCAATATATGGTTTGAACACCTCTGAATTAGGATGATGACCTATAGCCAAAAAGAATCCGTGAATTGCAATCTGACTCTCCTCTCCAGTTTTGTTGTTCACAAGAGCTGCCCCTGTAACACCGAACTCATCTCCAAGAATCTCTTTTGTATTGGTATTCCAAAGAATTTCAATATTTGGAGTATTCATAACCCTCTCCTGCATAGCTTTTGAGGCTCTCAACACATCCCTTCTCACTATCAGGT
>JAFZFL010000212.1 GCA_017555925.1 Bacteroidales bacterium
GAAATATGGCCTTCATGCAAGGCTCCCATAGTTGGAACAAAGCCAATATCAGACTTATGCTCCAATTTGCTATACGCATCTGTAAACTCAGCAAGCGTTTTGGCTACTATCATTTGTCAGATTTTTCAAAAAAATTTTTGCAAACGTACAAAAAAAAATAATACAGACAAATAGCTGCAATCTCAAGCAGAGACGAGCCTATTTTCTCCTCTCTTTTGCCTTCTCTACCAAATGTTGGAAAACACCCAAGAATGAGTCATCACCCATTGACACAAATCCCTCAGGATGAAACTGAACGCCCCAGACACAATCAGAATCAATCTTCTCAATAGCCTCCACAATACCATCCTTTGAATATGCGGTAATTTTGAAGCCCGGCGCAACATCCTTAACAGCCTGATGGTGATATGAATTCACCGCTATACTCTTTACACCAAGCTGTTTGTTTAGCAATGATCCCTCCTCAATCTCAATTGTATGTGTGCCATAATTGCGTGGAGCCTTCTGGCTATGTTTTATATAAGATGTTGGCACTTGAGACGGAATATCCTGATACAAACTTCCGCCAAAAGCTACATTCATAAGCTGCTCGCCTCTACAGATACCCAATACAGGAAGACCTTTGGCTACAGCCATCCTTATAAGCATCATATCAAACTCATCACGCTCCGGAACAATTTCTCCCAACGCTCTCAAAGGCTCCTCGCCATAACCTTTAAGCGGATCCACATCCTCACCTCCGGTCATTACAATCCCGTCAACCACCTCAAGGATCGCCTCCAGTTGGGCTTTATCTGTTGTCATAGGAATTACCAACGGAACGCCACCTGCTCTCTTTATAGCTTTAACGTATGTCAATGGTGCAGATGCAGCGTCTGTTTCGCTTGCCGATACACCAATAATCTGAGCCTGCATGTCAACTGCTTCAAATAACACAACTGCCACTATTGCAATCAGTATTGCCAATCTTTTCATATCACTTGTCTATTTAATAATTATACACTCTGTTTTATTTGCTATTTTCTGGTCCATCCACCAAAACTGTCCTCTTCATTGTAATTGAACTCCACTTCAAAGCCGGTTACCTTTTTACCCTTCTCATCAAAGAAGAAATTCAAAGGAAACTCATGTCCGTCGCTCCAGAAGGTAAAAGTATTGCCATTCTTATGGTCCAATTTGTTCTTGAAGCCCTTCTTGCCTATTGTAATATAAAGCTGTCCATCCTCCAAAGTGATTTGGGCATTTCCAAACAACTCATCCTTAACATACTCTCCTACAAGGAGCTTCGATTTTGGAGCCTCAATTTTCTCCTCTTTTGCAGCAGCCTCTTCGGCCTTTGCCTGAGACTCCTTCTCTTCTGCCAACCACTCTTCGAACGACTCCTTGCTATAATCTCTATACTCCTCTGTAAACTTGCCTGCAGGCGCACCCATAACAAGATCAATCATTCTGCGCATAATTGCATAGCGCGGAGATGCACCGGCCTCGCAGTTTACAAGAATAATTCCGCTCAACTCTATTTCAGGGACAAAGAAGCACAATGCAGTAAAGCCCCAGGTTGTACCGGTATGGAAATACAATCTGTATTTATTGTTCTGCTCAATGAACCAACAGTTTCCGTAAAGAGTGGTTTTATTGTCGCTCTGAGAGGTGATGGTCAAACCCTTATGAAGATATTTCATCTCCTTTTCATCAATCACCTGCTCCTCTCCAACTTTACCGTTCTTCCTATGGAACTCTGCATATTTTATCATATCGGGAACAGTTGAGTTTACAGAACCTGCAGGACCAACTACTGTAAGCCACCACAAAGCCTGATCATCGCCATGAAGTGCATTTACATTTATGGAATCCCTGTAAAAATATTCATGAGGAACAGCAGCATTCTTCTGAACCTTAAAATCTTCGCCATTCATTGAAGAAGAAGTCATTCCTATAGGGGCAAAGACTCTCTCCCTCACATTCTCTTCCCAAGTCTTGCCTGTGAGTTTCTCAATAATCTTCTCTGCAATTATAAAGGTAATGTTATTGTACTGATAATCCCCTCTAAAAGTATATACAGGCTTAATCAGTCCCAACATCTTATAAATATCCTCCCTGTCATAGCCCACATTAGGAATATAGGTGCCGGCCTGTCCGCGCAAACCTGTTTTATGGGTCATAATATCCTTAACCTGCATATTGGCTGTCACCCAAGGGTCATACATTTTAAAATCCGGAAGAATATTGGCAACGGTATCTTCCCATTTTACCTTACCCTCAGCCACCAATGATGCCATTACAGTTGCGGTAAATGATTTTGAAACGGAACCTATCTGAAATACAGTATTTATATCTATAGGCTCGTTCCCTCCCTTCTCTTTAACTCCAAATGCCTTTGAATATACAACATCGCCATCCAACGCAAACGATGCCGCCAATCCTGTAAGCTGCCATTCATCCTTCACCTTCTGGATATAAGAATCTATATCCTTGAGTATTGCCCCTTTACAGCAATCATCAGTACAACTCTCCTGTGCAAAAAGGGTATTGCAGACAACCAATGCAACGGCTACATAAGCAATTGCAGATAGAAACAGTTTTTTTCTCATATTATAGTTATTTTAATTATTTGACCTGGAAAGTGCCGGAGGCACATACAAATTTAAGAAAATAAATTACAAGCTATCCAAAAATGATATATTATCTCAAAAAATAGTAATTTTGTACCAACTGAAACAGATGTTATGGCAAAGGTAAAGAAGGCGTGGTTTTGCCGCGAGTGCGGTAATGAGAGCTCCAAATGGATGGGAAGGTGTCCTGCCTGCGGAGAGTGGAACACTATGGTTGAAGAGGTTATTTCCAAGCTTCCCGACAGTTCTATAACTTCAAAGAGCCGCGCATTCCTGGATGGCACCAATCCCCAACCACTGCCCCTTTCACAGATAGACTCGAGTTGTGAAAACCGGATCTCATTGGGCAACAGTGAACTTGACCGTATCCTCGGAGGAGGCATTGTTGAGGGGTCACTCGTACTGGTTGGAGGAGAACCGGGCATTGGAAAATCAACCCTTTCACTTCAGATTCCTCTCTTCTGCAACCACTTGAAGACTTTATATGTATCGGGAGAGGAGAGCGCCCGCCAGATAAAACTCCGTGGCGACCGTCTGCTCAACGGTATTGTCAAAAGCCAAAAGGGCAACAACGCAACCGGCGTACCGGCCAAAAATATGGAGCACAGCGACAATTGCCTGATTTTATCTGAAACCTCATTGGAAAACATTCTCAACAGAGCAAAAGAGTGCAACCCACAACTGCTTATAATTGACTCTATCCAAACAATATATTCACAGAATATTGAATCATCTGCCGGAAGTGTCTCCCAAGTAAGAGAGTGCGCAGCATCACTTCTACGCTTTGCCAAAGAGAGCAATACCCCGGTAATAATAATTGGACATATCACTAAAGATGGCTCAATTGCAGGCCCTAAAATTCTTGAACACATTGTAGATGTGGTTCTTCAATTTGAAGGTGATACCCGCCATTCGTATCGTATATTACGCAGCATAAAGAACCGTTTCGGTTCAACTGCAGAACTGGCCGTCTATGAAATGACATCCAACGGACTTGAAGAGATACTTAATCCTTCAGAGATGTTCATTCCTATGCACGAAAACAACCTTAGCGGAACAGCCGTTGCCGCAATGCTCGATGGCACAAGGCCATTTCTTATTGAAGTACAAGCTCTTGTAAGCACCGCTGCATACGGCACCCCCCAACGCTCCGCAACCGGCTTTGATGTTAGAAGAATGAATATGCTTCTTGCCGTCCTTGAGAAGAGAGTGGGTTTCAAACTGGCTCAAAAAGATGTATTCCTCAACATAGCCGGCGGACTCAAAATCTCTGACCCGGCTTGTGACCTTGCCATTGTTGCAGCAATATTGTCATCTAATTTTGATGTAATAATTCCCAATAATATTGCCTTTGCTGCCGAGATTGGATTAAGCGGAGAGATACGCCCTGTAAGCCAGATAGAAAGGAGAATTGCAGAAGCTGCCAAACTTGGCTTCAAACAAATCTTAATATCCTCATTCAGCAAAATTCCATCGGAACTCAAACAGGATATAAAAATTGTAGAGATCTCAAATATTCAGGAGCTTGTAAAGGCAATTTTTTAAGCAAAGGCCTTCTTACGCACCAGAAACACCCTGCCCAAACATAGAAAAGCCCGGCGCATGACCGGGCTTGATTTCTCTTCTGATAGTGTTAAAATTACCTGATCTTGAACTCAAGACGGTTGATAGTCTTAACAATCTCATCTTTAAGCTCATCATCCATTGAAGGCTGTTGCGCAAGAATATCTTTCATACCGGCAACAATCTCTTTGCGGTGCATTGAGTTGCTGAACCAACCGAATGCCTCAGCAATATATATACGTGTAAGCTTCTCAACATTTGTATCTGCCAAAAGAGTTAGAAGGTGTGCATATTGCTGATGCTCAGGATGGTTTCTGAATACTCTAATCTCTCTTTGAGCTTGTGGATGCTTAAGGTCTGTCTTATAGTCAGGCTCATATTCGTAGTTGTCTCTGCTGAAGTTGAAGTAGAAACCAGGATAAGGATAACCGTCCATAGGCTTTTTAGCAAAGTGAGCAAGAGATACCAATGCACTCTCAGAAGCATACTGTACGCGTTGTACCTCCAAAGAGTTCTCTACAGTCTTGAAGATCTTCTCTGCATAAGCAGGATCACCTATTCTGCCTGTAAAGTGAGCCGATTGTCTTCTGATCATCTCATACAAATCATCAAAGCCCAAAGATACAGCCTCATAGAAGTTTTTGTCTGAACACATGCTTAAAGCATATAGAGCCTGTAGTCTTACAACCATATTGCGGTCTGTTTTGAACACCTCAAAGAATTTGTCAGAAATTGGAGTATTCTCACCAATTACCTGATTGCTTCTGTCGCTTGCCAAATAACATTTGGAAAGGTTCTTGATTGCCAAAGCTCTGAATAGAGGAGCATACTCATCACCACGTTTAGTAGGATTGTTCTGTGCATTATCTTCCAATACATACTCCCAGAATTTCTGGTCATAGCATTTTGTAGCCAACACTTTATTGATGTCCTCAACACATAGGGTCTCAGCTCTGTCACCAATAAATCTCTCTGGAGTGGCAAATTTGAAGGTAGGGTCACCAACCATATGAGACTCCAATGTGGCAACCTCTTTTTGCCAGAAACCAGCTCTTGCGCCAAGAGCAAGAATACCAATAAGTTGCTCTGCCCATTTATCTTGAAGTACGTTTACTGTATTACCCTGTGTAACAACGGTTCTGCCATCGTTGAAGATATGGTATCCTGCAACATAACCAGGAACGTGGAATGAACCGTTATAACAAGCATTGAACATTGTAAAACGTGGGGTAGTAGTCAATTTTGCAAGATCTGCCAAGTGAATATCCTTGTCAAATTTGGCGATTGAATCTGCTTTTGCCCATTTTGCAATCTCAGCATCTGAAAGAACACTCTCAGGAAGACCGAAGTGACTGCAAACATCTTTGACCCAAGCCTCTCTATCTGCAGGTTTAACTCTCTTGTATGCGTTTCTTACATCACGTAGCAACCACTCTATATTCTCATCGAATGTACGGCCAGGATAAGTTCCATTGATATATTGAGTATCCTCAGCACCGTGCTCATAGAAGAAGAACATATCTGTATTTGGCATTTGCAACTGATGGAACAACTTGTATTTCATAACAGGATCCTGACGGAAGTTCAGGAACTTGTTACCTGTTGCATCATTATATGCCTGAGGGAGGTAAGTTTTGAATACCAATGATTGCTGTCTCCAAGCTGTAAGACAGTCTGAGTTATAACCATTACCTGCAAAGTAGATGAAGTTATCCAACTGGTTCTGCTCTTTGTGAGCCTCAACAGCTTTCTTGAAGAATCTGCGCATCAACTCATTCTTGTCAATGCCTACAGTTTTTGAATACTCCTCAGGAACAACAATTCTGGCTGAGTAGTAGTTAGGATAAAGATGCTGCGCGCCCTCTCCCTCCAACTCATAGTAGAAGAAGTTAGGGTTTTTCTCATCCTGAGCAACAAATTTCCATTGCAGAGCGGCACAATCATAGTAACGGTCAGATGCTACTGCAGTCTCCTCTTTAGGATTTGTATACTCGCTTCTCTTTAGAGCAGTTGTCATATGTTGGGCTTTAAGCGCTCTTACGATTGGAATCTGTCCCACAAAAGACATACCCTCAAAAGTCTGTTTGCTTTTTGCCAATTTCTCAATCTGAGCCTTAATCTCCTCAGGCTTGCTCCAATTTGCAGAAATGATGTATGTTCCAAGACCTTCACTCTCAAGAACATTCTTATACTCCATAATCTCCGCTTTACAAGCATTGAAAGTCTCGCTGTCTACAAAAACAGCATAAGAGGTAGCACATTTAGGGTTGCTCTTAATTATCTGCAAGTTAGCTTGTGCATTGGCATTTGTCACACCTAACAGACAGAAAAATACCGATAATATATATAGTAAATTCTTTCTCATTTCTTTAATCTCCTATCTCATATATGTTTCCAATCTGTTAATTGTCTTGTTAAGCTCATCTTTGAATGCCTCCGAAAGCTCCTCGTTGCTTGACAATACTGCTTTACAAGCATCTACAATCTCTGCTTTTCTCTCAGTATGGACATACCAACCCAAAGCCTCAGTAACACCAATTCTCATTTCCTCAGGCTCGTTGGAATCTTTAACGATAAGAACAAGGTCGTGGATCAACTGGTTGTAAGGATTATTCTTGATTGAAGTGATGTAAGCCATTCTCTTTCTTGGAGAAGCACTTTTGTCAATCAAAGCACCCCAAACGAAGTCACGCATACTTTCACCGCTGTTCAAACCTTTCTCAATTGCCTTGAAGAACTCCTCACCGTTGTAAACTTTATCTGCCTCAATTCTATTTTTGAAAGCCTCCTTAAGAATACCAACGTTCAACATACCACCTGTACGGATAGCGTTGAACTCTATTCTCTCAGATAGGAAATCATCCATATACAAATCTACGATATAAGGAATAAAGTCGTTTCTTCCTACATTACCCATATAGTAAACAGCCTTTCTTCTGATGAACTCATATGGATCCTTAACTGCCAACTTCAAAATATCCGAATAGATTGCAGGATAGTACGCTGCAAGGTGAAGACATTGTAGACGCAACATATAAGAATCGCTGTTCTTGTATGTATCCATCAACAACTCTGGCATTTGCTCATAGTTCATATCAAACAGTTTGTATAGGGCAAGACCTTTCAAATCTGCAGGAAGGTTATGGGACATAACTGCCATCCAGTACTCTACATCCTTCAAGTTAATCTTGATCTCAGGCAATCTGTAAGATTTTGCAAATCTGTAAGTAGGGTCACCAATGATGTGAGACTCAAGGATATTGATATATTTTGTCCATTGGCCCAATCTGAAACCGCAAGATAGAAGACCCATCAAATCAGATGAAGATTTGTCTTGCAATACATTTACAGAGTTAGCAAAACAAGCAACAGTTTTACCGTCTGCAAAAATATACTCGCTTGCAACACAACTTGGCTCTCTGAAATCGCCATTATAGCAAGCGTCAAAGATTACAAATCTTGCATTAGGTTTTATTTGAGGAATATCCTCAAGAATGATACCTTGCAACAAGTCATTGATTGAGTCTTGTGCAATAACCTCAGGATCAAATGCGCCTGCAAACCACACTGAGTCAATAAGGTTATATCTCTCTGCCATTTTTTTCTGATACTCCGCAGGGTCATTACCCATTTGTTTCTCACGTCTGCTCATATTTCTCAAATAAAGCTTGCCTGCCTCAAAATTCTCATCATCACTCAATGCATCAGGATTACCGGTCAAATACTGACGGTGAGGAAGGCCATGCTCGTGGAACAGCATAACGTCAACATCGGGACGTTGAAGTTCTTGAGTCATAACTCTCTTCATAGATGGATACATATAGAACATATAGAATTTTGCTCCGTCTGCCTTATTAAATGCAGCAGGCATTTGCTCTCTAAGTGTAATGCACTCATCTTTCCAAGCCTCAAGGCTGTTTGAGAATGAGCCGTGACCTGTGTATGACACTACTTTGTCAAGCATATTAGGCTGTTGGCGCTCAGCTACAACTTTGTTCAAATATTTTGAAATCTGCTCATAACCCTCATTACCCTCTTTTGTAGGTTTGATACGTCCGGTGTAGATCTCGCAATTGATTCTCTGTGCGCTCTCGCCTGCCAAATTGTAGTAGAACAAGTTTGTCTCAACGCTGTCTCTCTTTATGAAATTGAATTTAAGGTCAAAATCATCATAGAAACGGTCTGAAGGGACAGAAGTCTCACGCATATCATATCTCTCATTCATTTTGAATGCAGAAGTCATATGTTGTGCTTTACGGATCATTGGAATTGGAATGTTACCAATGAAAACAGCACCCTCCATTGCCTGCTCCTTGTAATATTTCTCAAGGAAATATTTTACGTGTTCAGGGCTTTCCCATTCTGCTACAAGAAGGTAAGTTGCCAAACCCTCTTTCTCCAACAGGTTTTTGTAAGCCATAACGGCATCTTTACAAGCCTCATAACTCTTGTCATCAATAAAGATGGCAAAAGAAGAAGCCACTCTGCTTTGTGGGCCTATAATGTCTTGTTGGGCAAAAACGCTACCCACATAAAGGACAAGAGCCACCAAAGAAAAAATCAATCTTTTTCCCATACTTAAAGTGTTTCAGTTTTTAAATTTATAATAATTGAATTTTAATTCTTTCCCAATTATAAAAAAGTTAGCAAATGTAATGAAAAAAATCAATCCGACTATCATTTCATAATCGGATTGATTAAAAATATTAAAATTGTTAAAATCTCAAGGATTGTTATTAACATTTAAATAATGTTATTTCAATCTGTTTACTGTTTTAACAAGTTCGTTCTTAACCTGAGCATCCTCAACAACCTCTACAAGAGCATTGCATTTCTCTATTATCTGAGGTTTCAAATAAGAGTATTTGTACCATCCCAAAGCCTCTGCAGCCATCAACTTGTACTTGACATCGGAGTCATTCTCAATTGTGTAGTAGAAGTTCTCAACCGCAAATGGATTACATCCGTTTCTTTCGCCTGTAATAGCATAACGTTTGTCTGTTTTGTCGGCATTTGCATCCTTCAAAAGAGCATACTCATCCAATTTACCCTGGAATACATCTTTAATTCTCTTAACCAAAGCGTCATACTCCTTCTCATCAATCCAACGGCTATATTTCTCTTTAAGACCCTCCATCTCTTTAACCACAAGTTCAGAATCAAAACCATCCAATGCACCGGATGCCTGGAAGTAAACACGTGCGCTTGTAGCAGGATTCATAAATGCCTCAACCACATCAGGAATAAGTTCAGGACTTGCATTCTTTCCTGCTGTTATCATTGCCATTCTTTGAGTAATCTCATAATTGTCTGCCAATGCAATCTTTATTGCCTCAACAAGATTCTCATCTGCAATCTGTTTGTTGGTCATGAATGCCTCAAGTCTCACATGGCTGTAAGGGCTTGTTTTTGCAATCTCAAGCAACTCAGAAGAGCTGATGGCATTGTTTTTATACAACATCTTTATTGCCAAAGCTTTAGCCTCAGAAGCAACATCTGCTTTAAGCACTTTTCTCCAGTATGAAACATTATTTTTCTCTGTTACAATAGCTCTTGCAAGGTCAAAACCACCCAAAAGCTCTTTTTGCGGAGCAAATGCAAATGTAGGGTCTCCAATCAAATGGGCCTCAATTGTAAGCTGGCCCTTTGCCCAGTCACCTACAGATACACCAAGGTTAAGCAATCCCATAAGTTCATTTGTCCAAGTATCCTGCAATGTGTTTACAGTGTTACCCTTTGTAACAATTGTTGAACCAGGATTAAAGATATAACGCGCTGCAATATAATCATCTACAAGGAAACATCCATTGTAGCAAGCATCAAATATTACAACTTTGGCACCACTTACATAACCGTCAAGATCATAAACAGTAAGATCCTTCTGTGCAGCAAACAAGCTGTCTGCCAACACAACATCTTTATCATTCACGTTTGCGAACCAACTTGTAGGAACATTTATGCTTTTTGCAATCTGATTTATCTTCTCACCCTGTTTTTTTGCCTTTCTTATTCTTGTTCTGTAAGCATTCTTTGCAAGCTCAAGCCACTGCTCTGCATTACCTACAATAGGAGCACCATTAAAATACTGTGTATCTTCAGAACCGTGGTGGTGAAGAATTGCAAGATCCATAGTCTCATCCTGCATAGCAGTAGTGATACGGTCTCTAACGTATGTATCATAAGTAAAGTTGATGAAGTTCAACTTTGTGCCATAATTGGCAAGGAACGGGAACTGCTCTCTCAATGCAGAAGCCTCGTCAATTCTTGCATTCATTGCATCTGAATTGTAACCGTGACCTGCAAAATGAAGGATATTATCCATTCTCTCCGGATTCTTGTGAGCCTCAACAGCCTTCAAAAGATAGGCCTCAATCAACTGATGCGCATTACCATCCTTGTTAGGGGCTTTAATTCTGGCAGAATAGATATCACAATTTATCTCCTGTGCAGAATCTGCTCTCAAACTGTAATAGTGTGCAAGAGGATTTGTTGAATCTTGCTTGATATAATCGAATTTAAGATCAAAATCATCATAGAAGCGGTCAGACGGAATAGATGAATCCAACCAGTTTCTCTCCTGGAACATTTTGAATGCAGTTGCAAAATGCTGTGCATCACGCAACATAGGAATAGGAATCTCACCTACAAACACTGCACCCTCAAGTGCTTCGTTATTGTACAATTTTACAAGCTCTGCTTTGATTGAATCCGGATGACTCCATTTGTCTACCACAAGAACACCGGTTCTACCCTCATTGGTTACAGCCTTAACATAGGCATCAACCGCAGCAGGAATGGCAGCGTATGTCTGCTCATCAACAACAACTGCTACTGTTGTCTTCTTAGTGCCGCACGCACACATCATAAGTGCCAGCGCCGCAACACATAAAATTGAAAAAATTCTTTTCATATTATTCTTTAATGTTAGTATTTGTCTTCTATTTCACCTCAGATATTTCTGAGGACTCATTAGCTTCTCTTTACCTCCAAACGGTTGATTGTCTTCAACAATTCATTCTTCACAGCACCCTCTGGAGCGTTATTATACAATTCCTTTACCTTATCAAGTATTTCAGGTTTCTTGTATGAATATACATACCAGCCAAGAATCTCGGCAGCAAGCACCTGCATTCTCTCTTCACCATTCTCTATCATATGATAAAGAACATCAAGCGCATCAAGACTGCATTTGTTGCGCTCTATCTCAATATAGAAGATTGTCTTGCCTGGAGAATACTCGCCAGAGAGCATTGCTTTATATCTCTTCTGTTTACTGTTTGCATCATATTGGATATCATCACATACCTCGGCAAACATCTTATCTGTAAACCACTCAGGATAGTTTGCCCTTATAGAATCAATTGCCTCCACCATCTCTTTGGCATCAAACTCCGGCAATGCAAAACCGGCCTGGAAATCCTCCCTTTTGCTTGCGGTAGGATCTGCCAAGGTCTCAACAATATATGGTATAAGTTCAGGACTTGCATTCTTTGGCGCATAGCCCAAAGCAATTCTTCTTGTTATCTCATAACTGTCATCCAATGCAATCTTAAGAGCCTCTGTAAAATTCTCATCTGCAATTGCCTTATTGGTTACAAAAGCCTCCATTCTTACATTAGGTTATGGATTTGATTTTGCAATCTCAAGCAGCTCATCAGATGTTATAGCATTGTTCTTGTAAAGCATCTTTACAGCCAATACCCTCAACTCCGGAGCAATATCTTTTGACTTGTTCTCAAGAATTCTTCTCCAATATCCAACATTATTCTTCTTGAATACAATATCTCTTGCAATATTGTAACCGCCAAGAACCTCCTTCTGTGGAGCAAAAGCAAAAGTAGGGTCACCAAACAAATGCTGCTCAATTGAGAGCTGCCCCTTATACACATCACCCGCACAAACACCAAGATTCAAAAGGCCGCTCAACTCAACTGTCCATATATCTTGAAGGGTATTTACGGAGTTGGCTCTTACAACCATTGTAGAGCCTTCGTTAAAGAGGTATCTTGCTGCAATATAATCATCGTAGATAAATGCACCATTGTAGCAGGCATCAAGCACAAGCACTCTTGCACCGCTCTTATATCCATGCAAATCCTCAAGAAAAATATTCATATTTGCCTCAAATGTGCTGTCTTCTGCCATAAGTTTGGCATCATTCCAACCAGACATCCAAGAAGCGGGAACATCGTACCTCTTTGCATATTTTGCTATTACAGAAGAGGCTGCTTCACCATCCTCGACATCGCCACGCACCTTTTTTCTCAAATAGTTTTTGCTCAAGTTCTTCCAAGCCTCTATAGTATTGGATTTTGGAGTTCCCTGCAATAACTGCTCATAGTACAGGCCATGGTGGTGAAGTATGGCAAAATCAATTTCATCATCAGCCACAGCACTCATTATACGCTGTTTTACCTGATAATCTCTGTTGAAATCTATATACATCAATCTTGAACCATGCTCATTAAGGAAAGGGAACTGCTCCTTAAATCCTATAGCCTCATCAATTCTTGCCTGCAATGATTCGGAATTGTAGCCATGCGCTCCAAAATGGAGAACCTTATCCATTCTTTCCGGGTTCTCATGAGCCTTAACCGCCTTAAGAAGATATGCCTCTACTGCCTTATGCATGGCGCATAGGGAATCTCCTCCACATGAAGCGTCATTACCAAAGCCGCAGCCCTCAAACGGAGCCTTTATTCTGGCAGAGTAGATGTCACTGTTTATCTCTTGCGGAGAGTCTGCCCTCAATGAATAATAATGGGCTATGCTCTTTACAGAGTCCTGTTTCAAATAATCAAATGTAAGGTCAAAATCATCATAGAACCTGTCGGTAGGTATAGATGACTCCAACCACGGATTGCCATCCTGCTCCATCTTGAAAGCTGTTGCAAAATGTTGCGCATCGCGAACCATTGCTACAGGAATATTTCCCACAAACACAGCACCCTCAAGAGCCTCATTGCAATACATTTTATACAACTCCGCTCTTATTGAATCGGGGTGGTGCCACTTATCCACTACAAGTACACCTTTTCTGTCGGGAAGCGAAATGGCAGCAACATATTTCTCTACAGCCTCCCCAATTTTACTGTATGTAACCTCATCAACCACAACTGCCACTGTAGAGCTTTTTACCCCACAACCGCAGAGCTGCACAATAAAAACAGCGGCAACAACAAGCGATGAAATTCCTCTAAAAAATCTCTTTGTCATACTCTTTATATTTATCCCGATAAATTATTTTCTCTTTACTTCAAGACGGTTTATAGTCTTAAGCAACTCATTTTTAACAGCACCCTCAGGAGCATTTGCATAAAGCTCTTTTGCCTTTGCAATAATTTCCGGTTTCTTGTATGAATAGACGTACCAACCCAAAACCTCTGCAGCCAACACCTGCTCAGCCTCGCTTCCGTTGGCAATCATGTGATATAAGCCGTCAAGAGCCCTTACACTACAGCCATTACGTTCTCCGGTAATGGTAGACATCTTCTCTTTTGATGAAACTTCTGCATCGAACAACTCTTTGTACGATTTTTTATTGCTTGCTTCCGATCTTCTCAATCTCTTGGCCATTGAGTCAAATTTCTCTTGTGTATACCAGTTTGAGTATTTGCCTCTAACTTTATCCAACTCTGCAATCACACTCTCGGCATCAAATGCGCCCATTGCCATACCTACCTGAAAATCTTCGCGTTGGCTTGTAAGAGGATTTGCAAGCAATTTTACCATATAAGGAATAAGCTCCGGACTTGCATTTTTTGCAGCTGTACCAATAGCAAGTCTTCTTACTATCTCATAACTGTCTTCCATTGCAATTTTAAGAGCCTCAACAAGGTTCTGATCTGCAATCTGTCTGTTGGTTGCAAACGCCTCCATCCTCACATTGTAATATGGGCTTGTCTTTGCAATATCAAGAAGTTCTTTAGAATCTATAGCACCATTCTTGTACAACATCTTAATAGCCAAAACTCTCATCTCAGGAGCAAGCTCCTTTGAAGGGTTCTCAAGAATCTCTCTCCAATATTTTACATCGTTCTTCTTGAAAACCACATCCCTTGCAATATTGTAGCCGCCAAGCACCTCCTTTTGTGGAGCAAAAGCAAATGTAGGGTCACCAAACAAGTGTTGCTCAATTGCCAACTGGCCTTTATAAACATCTCCCGATGATACGCCAAGGTTGTAAAGACCGCTCAACTCTATTGTCCAGATATCCTGAAGTGTATTTACAGTATTTGCTCTTACTGTCATTGTTGTACCAGGATTGAAGATATATCTTGAAGCAATATAATCGTCATATATGAAGGCACCGTTAAAACAAGCGTCAAGTACAAGAACTTTAGGACCTGTTACAAAGTTGTTGTTCATATCATCAAGGTAAAGATCCATATTTGCAGAGTGTATGCTGTCTGCCTCAAGTTTTTTAGGATCATTGTAATCTTCCAACCACGCTCTTGGAACACCATACTCTTTTACAAATCTATCCATTGCAGCCTCAGGATCTTTCCTGTTTTTCTTTCTGTTCATCTGGCTTCTCAAATAATTACGGCCCAAATCAATCCATGTTTTAAGATCTTTTGACATTGGAATACCGCTCAACAGCTCTGTATCAGGAGCGCCGTGGTGGTGAAGAATGGCAAAGTCAATCTCCTGGTCAGCCAATATTGACATAAGGCGTTTCTTAACATAGTAATCTCTTGAAAAATCAAGGTATGACAACTCGCCATTATGACCGCTAAGGAATGGGAACTGCTCATTGAAACTTACAGCCTCATCAATTCTTGCCTGTATTGACTCCGAGTTGTATCCGTGACCTCCAAAATGGAATATTTTGCTCATCTTCTCAGGATTTTTGTGAGCCTCTACAGCTTTTAGCAAGAATGCCTCAATAGCCTTATACTCGTTACCGTCAATAGGAGCCTTGATTCTGGCAGAGTAGATGTCGCTGTTGATCTCTTGTGGAGAGTCTGCTCTCAAAGTGTAGTAGTGAAGATTTGTTTTTGCACTATCTTGTCTGATATAGTCAAATTTAAGGTCAAAATCATCATAGAAACGGTCTGTTGGGATTGATGAAATGAACCAGTCCTCCTTCTGGCTTCTCTTGAATGCAGTTGCAAAGTGCTGCGCATCCCTTACCATTGGAATTGGAATGTTTCCTACGAATACTGCACCCTCAAGAGAGTTCTTGTCATACATTTTTTTCAGTTCTGCTCTGATTCCGTCAGGGTTATGCCATTTGTCAATAACAAGGACACCTTTTCTGTCGGGAAGAGAGATTGCCTCAACATATTTGTCTACAGCATCTTTTATTTTGCTGTATGTAACCTCATCAACTACAACTGCTACAGTTGATACTTTTTTTGTGGCTTTAGCCATAAGTGTATTGCTGCCAACCATTAAGATAAGGGCTGCCAATGCCACTACCGCTACTTTAAATATTCTTTTCATTTTTAAGTTTTTATATCTTGTTTGTTTACTATCAGTTTTACAATGGTACCTGTGCTTAAAAACAGCAGAGGGCGGCTCTTTGCAGAACCGTCCTTTACCGCTACTCCTCTACAAGCTCAAGACCTGTCTCTATACCCTTTTTAGTGGCAGGTACGCCATATTTCATCCAAACAGGCATTGGTGCCCCTTTCAGGAAGTGATCCATAAATTGTGATAGACGTATGGTATAGTCGTATGAGTTTACATATCCGCTCAAGTTATGGGTCTCATTATTGTATTGCAACATCCAGACCTGCTTACCCAAACGGCGCAAAGCTGTAAAATACTCAATACCTTGTGTCCATGGAACTGCCTCATCCTTATCATTATGCATAATAAGCAACGGTGTGTTTACCTTATCTGCAAAGAATAGAGGTGAGTTCTCTATGTAGAGCTCCAAACCGCCCTCATCCCAAGGAGTACAACCAATACGGCTCTGGGTGTGCTCATA
>JAFZFL010000016.1 GCA_017555925.1 Bacteroidales bacterium
GAAGAGGAGGTAGAGAAATCTGTTGCAAAGGTAGGACAGACACTCTATAATATTAATAAATTCTACCTGGATACTGTAAATTTTGGTTCTATTTCAGAAGAGTTGGTAAAGGCTGTCATTGGTAAGCTCGATCCTCACTCTGCATATATATCTGCCAAAGATGTAAAGGCTATGAATGAGCCTCTGGAGGGTAATTTTGACGGAATTGGTGTTGAGTTTGCTTTGATAAATGATACTCTTACAATTCAGGCTACTGTACATGGCGGACCAAGTGAGAAAGTTGGCATAAAGGCAGGAGATAAAATTGTTAAGGTTGATGATGAGGTCATTGCCGGCACAGGTCTTACAATTGAGCGTGTGCATAAGTATTTGAGAGGGCCAAAGGGTACAAGAGTAAAGGTTGGTGTTGTAAGGAGAGGTGCCAAGGATATTATTGATTTTGTTATAACAAGAGATAAAATTCCTTTGAACAGTGTTGATGCAGCCTATGAGATTGAGCCTGGCATTATATATATAAAGTTAAGCAGGTTTGCAGCCACATCGTATCAGGAGATAATGAAAGCAGTCTTGTCTATGCAGAATGAGAAAAAAGGTGTCATTTTGGATTTGCGTGGAAATGGTGGAGGTTATCTTGTTGCAGCACTGCAGATTGCAAATGAATTTCTTGACTCCGGACAGCTGATGTTATATACCGAGGGACGTACTGTACGCCGAATGAATGAATATGCCAATGGCCGTGGATTACTTAAAAATGTACCTGTAACAATTTTGATAGATGAAAATTCTGCTTCTGCAAGTGAAATTGTTTCTGGTGCAATTCAAGATTGGGACAGAGGTACTGTAATTGGTAGGCGCTCTTTTGGTAAAGGCCTCGTACAGCAGCAATTTGAGTTGTTTGACGGATCACAGTTGAGACTTACTGTTGCAAGATACCATACTCCAAGCGGCAGAGTTATACAATCTCCATATGAGCAGGGCAAGTCTGAGGATTACTATAAAGCCTTTTATGAGCGTTATGCAAAAGGGGAGACCTTTCAAAAAGATAGTATACATTTTCCGGACTCTTTAAAATTCAATACATTACGTTTGGGAAGAACAGTATATGGTGGCGGTGGAATTATGCCCGATATCTTTATTCCGGCAGATACAAGCCACTATACACCATTCTTTGGTGAGATTGTAAGGAAAGGCCTGCTTTCAGATTTTGTGAACAGTTACGTGGATAACAACAGGGAGCAGTTGACTCGAAAATATAAAGGTGCAGATGATTTTGTACGCACCTTTGAGGTTACTCCAAAACTCTATGAACAATTCCTGCTATTGTGCAAAGATAGGGGAGTAGAGCCGGGAAGTGCCTCAGATAATGGTCTTGACCGTGAACAGGTTTTGGCCATATCATCACCTGAGTTGAAAAAATACATTAAGGCTTACATACTTCGCAGCCTTTTTGATTTCAATCAATATATCAAGTATCTCAATAAAGAAGATGAAGAGGTGCTTGAAGCTTTGAAATGTGTAAAAGCAGAGGGTATTGGAAATTAGCTTCCCAATATCCTATATGAAATTTTTATATTATTTCTTTTCTTCTATAAGCTTATTGTCTTCTTCAATCAGTTCAAGTAATACATCTATTGCCTCTTCTTGAGGAACAGATCTGTATATAGCCTCTTTTCCTCTATATATTGCAACTTTGCCGGCACCCTCTCCAACATAACCGTAATCTGCATCGGCCATCTCGCCAGGACCGTTTACAATACACCCCATAACAGCTATTCTAAGCCCTTTGAGGTGTTGGGTACGTTCTTTAACTTTATTGAAGGTCTCTTCAAGATTGTAGAGTGTTCTTCCGCATCCCGGGCAGGCAATATACTCAGGTTTTGTAAACTTGCGTCGTGCTGCCTGCAGAAGGTTATCTTTGAACTCCTCTATTGCCTCTGAAGTTATATCAACTTCTCCAATAGTAGCGCTTACATTAAAATCATCTATCTTTTTGTCGAGCAGTAGGGGACCAAAGAGAGAGGATGCTTTAATGATGAAGCTGTTCCACTCCTTTTCTGAAAAATGTATTTCTGGGGCAGTTGCACCTGCCTCCAATTGTGCATTAATTGTTTTAATGTCGTTCCAGTACTCTCCATTTGTCCTGTTAAAATAGTCTGCTATAGTTTGTGCTGCAGGTATTTCATTAACAGGATTTTCTGTAAGTGAAACCCTAATTGTGTCACCAATATTATCTGCAAGTAACGCTCCAATTCCTACTGCAGATTTGATACGGCCCATATCGCCATTTCCAGCTTCAGTTACTCCAAGGTGTATAGGAAAAGGCATATTGAGACTCTTCATTTCTGCTTTCAGAAGACGGTATGCAGTTGCCATAACTATGGTATTACTGGCCTTTAGAGAGATTACTACATTATAGAAATCATTGTCAATACACATTTTAAGCCACTCTATAGCTGCTTCCTTCATTCCAACAGGTGTATCTCCGTACAGATTTACAATACGTTCTCCAAGTGAGCCGTGGTTCAAACCAATTCTCACTGCAGTGTCATTCGCTTTACATACTTCTATAAATTTTGCAAACTGGCTCTGGGCAACGGTATGTTCTTTGGCAAAGTTTCCCGGGTTTATTCTTACTTTGTCTGCCACTTCGGCTACTGCAATAGCTACATCTGAACTGAAGTGTACATCGGCTACAAGCGGTATATTGTACCCTTTCTCTGCCAATTGTAGCTTTATAGCCTTAAGAGCCTCTACCTCTTTCATGCCCTGTGTAGTAAGCCATATCATCTTGGCACCGGCATTTATCATTTCAATGCACTGGTCTACAGATTTTTGAATATCTTGTGTATGAGTATTGCACATAGTCTGTACAACCACATGGGCATTGCCACCAATAACCAAATCCCTTACTTTCACCTCAAATGTTTGCATAATTCTCTTCTGATTATATTGCCACTCTATTTAAACTATTTTCCAAGCCTGAAGAACACACCAAGATTTATGATTAGCTGGTTTGAATGAGTGTATGTCCATGCATCCTTGGAATATATCTTTGGATCACAAAAGTATGACATTGCATATTTGTATGCCGCTTCAAGGTGGAACTCAACAGGTTTCACTACAAAAGCAATTCCACCTGTACCCATCAGTCCAACGCCATATCTGTTTGTTGTCTCCGGTATTCCCTCTTCAATGCCGGTTGAAATTATATAGTAACCGTATGGACCAGCGCCAACCATAATTCTCATCTTCCAAAAATCAATTCTAAACTGGCTAAGTAGTGGAATTTGAATGCTCTGGTATATCTGATCCTTCTCCTCAAAGTTATTTTCTGACACTTCGTATAGATGGGTATAGCCTATTTCATTATACTCAATTCCAGTCTGTATGCCAAAATAGGGCATGCTCTTCCATAGAGAGTGGTAATATGTGTAATAGACACCAAAGTTTTTTGGGGTTTTAAAGCTCTTGTGGTCAATATCCTGGCTAAAGCTCACATTGCTTATCCCATAACCTCCCTTTATGCCTATCAAGTGTTGGCTCAATACAGAGCTGTCTTTTATCTTGATTGTTGCATCTGAAAAGGAGTTCAGGTTAAACTCTTTATATATGTCAACTTTTTTTATGGTATCTTGAGCTCCAACTCTCCATATTGCCATCATTATAACGGCAAAAGTCAATAATATTTTTTTCATTGGTCTTAAACGGGTTTAATTTTCATTTGCAGCATTGTTGCTAAAGAGAGCTTTAACATCTATAGATTGTTCAATATCTGTCTTTTCCGGTAAAATGATCACCTTTTCTCCATTTGGCATTGTATACATTCTTACCATTTCCGGCAAACGCTTCTCAAGCACAGAGCCCGGATCAAGCTCCTCATTGCTGTTTATGTCCTCAGTTATTCTTATAGAGTAATTGCCTTTGTCTAGGTAAGGGAAGAGCAGTACAGAGTCTTTGTTAATAATGAATCTTCTGTACAATTTGTTTCCCTTATCGTTTACAAGTTCAACAATGTAACGTGCATTTACATTTTGAATATCAAGAGTTATTGAACTGGCCTTATCTGATGTAGGCAATATAAGTTTATTGTTCAGGGAGTCATTAGTAAAACCGTTTATATCTTTGAATATAAACTCTGGTATTCTCATAATATAATCATTTCCAACTACAAAAGGATTTACGGGCTTCAGGATGTATCTGAGTACATTTGTGCTGTCCTGCATTACTGTAAACTTTTCATCTGATTTAATTCCTTTTGGAGTACTTGAAACAAGTGATATTGTATCAAAACGGCTCTCAAGAAGCGGCTCGGAGAATTCAAAAACATAACCTTCCTGTTCAACCATCTTAGGGTCTGCTTTAAGTTCAAATTTCAACAGGTCTTTACGTATAGGTTCTCCCTTGTCATCTTTAGCAGGCTTGCCTTCATCCCTCTTTTCAATAGGAGGTGTAAAGAAGAGCTGTTCATCTGTCGGTACATTGTTCCCAAGCGAATCCGTCTTATGGTAACGTATATTAAGAGTCAGCGTATCACGCTCTTTTATAGTGGTATTGATCCAGAATACAAGACTGTCGCGTTTTTTGTTGAACTGCTTTATTATTTTGGATGTATCTACCCCTACAAGATCAAAATTCTCTATTATGGCATCAGCTGCATTAAATTTTATGTAAGCACCCTTCTTGCTGTACATCTTGTAGTTTGATATATATTGCAAGCCGCCCTTCTCTTTAAACATGTAAATGGTGTATTCGCTTGGCCTCATAAGACATGCAACTGTATCTTTCATGTCATAAATGCCAAGTTGCGGCAAATCTGGATGCATTACAATCTTTGGAGTGATCATTGAATCAAGAAATCCAACTGTTTCATTGCCAATATCATATTTATGGTTGGCTATATCATCGGCAAAGGCATAAATGGCATAGGGAACAGGCTTGAGGTTCCTTACACAGAAATAGCCCCAGTCATCACTTCTTGTTATTGCGCTCGGCAGAGTATTCATCATGCAGGAGTCGGTAGGGTTCTCATAGAGGGCTATAGAAACCCTCTTTAGAGGCAACAGTGTCTCATAGTCAACCACTGTTCCGCTTATGAGCATAGAGTCTATGGTGTTGCCGGTAGAGAAGCTGAACATATAATTTTGTATAGGATTGCCCTCATTGTTGTCTGCAAGTGCTGAGCCAAAGTTCAATGCGTATGTTGTATTGGAATCAAGATCTTCAGGGAATGTAATTACAACACTTTTTCCCTTAATCTTTGTTTTTGGAGACTTTTTCTGGGGTGGCGAGAGAAATATATTCTTATTTGCCTCTTTGAGCTGCACATATTCATTGAATGTAAGTACAATTTCTGTCCCATGTACAGGCATATTTACAGAATTGGCCTCCGGCGAAGTCTTCAGTATAATCGGTGGTATTGTATCCTTCAATCCACCAGTAGGAGCGCCTGTAGTATTGGCACAGGACGAAATGTGCATGCAGTATACCGCAACAAGAGCAACGGCTGCAAATTTTATAATATCTTCTCTGATTCTCATCATTTACTCTTTTATATCAATCCTTATTACATTTTCTACACCTTTGATTTTCTGAATGCGTTTCATTATAACATCAAGATCTTCGGTATTATGGACATAAAGGTCTATATACCCTTCAAAAACACCGTCATGTGTCTCAAAATGAATCTTTCTGATATTTACACTAAGTACAAGTGTTATGTATTTGGTTATATCATTCACAATTCCAATCCTGTCAATTCCCTTTATCTCTATTCGTGCAAGGAATGACAAAATTGTATGTTTTGTCCACTTTGCATTCACTATTGTGCTCCCTTGCCGCGATGCCAGGGTTGTGGCTTTAGGACACACTTTCTTGTGTATTACCACTTCGTTATCCTCATCAATGAACCCGATTATAGGATCTCCGGGAATTGGATTGCAGCACTCGGCCACTTTATATGTCAAAGTTTTGTCGATAGGATTCTCTTCAAGAAGATAATCCTTCTTCTTGTC